>NZ_JBALLY010000050.1:0-32413 GCF_036963045.1 Bacillus sp. JJ864
ATATTATTTCGATATGAAGTTCTAACATATTAATAATATAAGAACTGTGACACCAAAATAATGAGATAAATAATATACAGCTCATTCCTAATAAAGGAATGAGCATTTTTAAAATGTGATACAAAGAAATAACTTGTATATTATAAGTCTGAAGAAATAAAAACTGTATTTCTTCTTTATTGTATTGATTTAAAGCAATAGTTATCCCTGTTATGATACCAATCAATAAACAAATAAAATTTAAATTAAAAGATTGATGCACACCTTCTATAAAAGGGTAAAATCCAGTTATAGCATATGCCATAATAAAAATTCCAAGCAATAAAATAAGAAAATCAGATGTTTTACACGTTCCTCTTATTCTTCCCTTTAACAAAATTTTAAACAAGCTAATAGTAATAGATAAATTTTTAGTTATCCCAATATATATTTCTCCTTTTTAAATAAATACATAAATATTAATATTATAATTATCTCATAAACAATTCTTGAGAGAGTATAAAACATTTTATATAAATGAATAAAGACACAAGAAGGAGAACAAATGTAATATTGACATCCCATCAGTTTAGTCATAAATTCAATGTAAAAAAGAAAGAATTAGGTAACATGATGAAAGAAAACATGATCAATCCCTCCTTATCCAAACAAGAAGAACGTCTCGGTTTAATGCTATGGTTCCGTCTCTCAAGAGTATATAACCAAAGTATTCGCGAATCGAATCAACATTTAAAAGACTAGAATCTGTCGGTAGCCCAGTTTGACGTCTTAGTTCAAGTCGGTTCCCTCGAAAAATTATCCCAACAAGAATTAGCAAATAAGCTTTTTGTTACGAAAGGCAATATTACGCAACTATTAAGTAAAATGGAAGGATTGGGATTGATTAAACGAGAGCAAGAATGGAAAACAAAATACCTTTCATTAACTGAAGAAGGAAAAAAGTTATTTCATGAAATGGTTCCGAATCAAGAGCACTTTCAGGCATCACAATTTTCCAAGTTGGATCATGAAGAGAAAAAACAGCTTTTAGATTTACTTCGGAAAATTCAAAAGTAATTCCCTCTATGCCCTTTTGCGAGGAGCCAAATCGAACGTAATGACGTTTTAGCAAAATGATAAAATGACTCAAATATCGATAACATAGTAAAAAAGTCCGATCTCCCTACGCTAAGGAAGAATCGGACTTTTTTTATTATGTGAGCAAATATATTTTGAAAATACTATTCCTTTCTAAAAAACGACATACTATAAAAGGAAACATGACATCTAACTTCATTGGTGACTTATTATGATAAAAAATGAACAAACCCATTTATTTTTTCTTATACATTCTTTATTGATTTATATTGCGTTTCATTATATAGCCCTGCAAATATGGGATGAATACTCATTTCAGTTTCAATTACAAATGAGTATCGTAACTTTCATTCTTAATGGGATTATATGTGGCTCGTTATTGTATTCTACTTCCCGTAAAGAAGGACATGCCTATACGTTTTGGATGTTCTTAACAATTGGCTCATTCTTTTACTTTATTGGTGACACGATTGTTATGTATCAACACCTCATTTTGCATAGTTACAAAGCAATTATAGATTCCTCAGATTTATTCTATTTATTGTTTTTACTTTTCTATACGCTAGCTTTTTTCTATAAGAATATGTATGAATGCACAAATTGGGAAAAAATATTTATGTTATGTGATGTTTGTATCATCGTTACAGCAGCATTTACCTTACATTGCTATCTATTCTTTAAAAATGCTATCCATCCAGATGCGATATCTAATATTTATAAATTTATACAACTTGTATATCCAATTACAGATTTATTATTTTTAGTCATGGGCATTCATTTATTACTGCGTCCCTTATCATTTGTTTCTCGATTAGTTGTTGCTTTACTAAGCGGTTCACTCATTTTATATGCACTGCTTGATTCTATGTATGGATATATTAAATATTTTGCAGCAAATCATTCTTTGTTCACAATAACACCTTTCTTCCAAATTGTCTTAGGACTAGTTGCAATCGCTTGTCTGCTGCACGAAGAAAACAAAAGTGAACAACATTTTTTCAATCCTGAAATGGGTGAAAAGGTTCGATTATCACTTCCTTATTTAGCAGTTGCAGCATTAATTCTATTTACTTTATATGAAAAAACCTTTTCTCCTATTTTAGAAAAAGGTGTATTTTTAACCTTTTTCTTCGTACTTATTCGCCACATGTTAGTAAGGCACCAAAATAAACGGCTATTACAAAAGCAACAACAGTTTAATTTAGAGTTAGAAAAGCAAATTGAACTACGTACAGAAGACTTAGTGGAACAAACAAATGAATTATATAAAAGCCAACAAATGTTTAAATCACTGTATGAGCATCATCCAGATCCCATTTTTACATTAGATTTGCATGGGAACTTTTTAAGTGTAAACAATGCTGGGATTATATTACTTGGCTATCAAACAGATTCCCTTTTACATGAGTCTTATCGCTCTCTCATATATGAGGAAGATTTAGAAAAAGCCATTCATGCTTTTCGTTACGTGAAAAAGGGGCACTCTACAACTTTAGAAATAAGAGCGTATCATCAAAACCGCGATATTTATTATTTACATGTAACTGTAGTGCCAATCATACTGCAAGCACGCATCACAGGCATTTATTTAATGGTAAAAGACATTACGGAAGGAAAACGACAGCAAGAGCAAATTAGCTTCTTAGCGTATCACGATACATTAACACAGCTCGTCAATCGCCGTGCCTTTGAAAAACAACTTAATCATGCCATTCTTAGCGCTAAGAAAGAAAACATAAAACTCGCTATTATGTTTCTCGATTTAGATCGGTTCAAAATTATTAATGATACACTTGGGCATAAAACTGGAGATTTTCTCTTAATTGAAGTTGCAAAACGCTTGCAACATGCGGTTGGACAAAATGGAACGGTTGCCCGGTTCGCAGGCGATGAATTTACCATTTTAATTGAAAAATACGAAACCCTTTCAGAAATTGAAAGTATCGCAAATGCTATTTTACGAATCATGAACGAACCAATTGAATTAGAAAATCATACGTTACAAATTACACCGAGTATTGGAATTGCCACATATCCAGACGCAGGAGACGACGCTATGTCACTTCTACAGCATGCTGATATGGCAATGTATGAAACGAAAAATAAGGGGAAAAACGGCTTTTCAATTTACACAAAAGCACAGCTGTGAATATATGCAAAGTTACTACTTTAGTGAACCGCTACTTGCTTTCTCTCTTTGTTTTAAACTTTGCACGTGGTAGGAAAAGGCCCTGACCGCTTCTATGCATGGCCAGATGCTCTCGTCCCCACTAAAAAGAAAAGGGTTTTTTATGTCATTTTTCAATTTGTATTTATATATAAATGAAAAAAAGCCGCAAAGGTTCATCCCTTTACGGCTTCTTCTTTACTTCATATTTGAAACGTCCAAACGGTTAATCGCACGTTTAAGTGCCATTTCTGCACGTTTGAAGTCAACATGTGCTTGTTTATCTTGCATACGTTGCTCAGCGCGGCGCTTCGCTTCGTTTGCGCGATGGATGTCGATATGATTTGCTGTTTCAGCAGATGGTGCTAATACTGTTACTTTCTCAGGGCGAACTTCAATAAAGCCACCGCTAACTGCTATGTAATCTGTATGTCCACCATTTTTCAAGCGAATTGCACTAATTTTAAGTGGTGCAACAGTCGGAATGTGACCTGCTAAGATCCCCATTTCCCCGCTCTCTGCTTTTACGCTTACCATTTCAACTTCGTTTTCATAAACCGGTCCATCAGGAGTTACAATACTGACTGGAAATGTCTTCATAATTCGTCCCTCCTAAGGCCTTATGCCATCATTTTCTTCGCGTTTTCAACAACTTCTTCAATACCACCAACAAGACGGAATGCATCCTCTGGAAGGTCATCATGTTTTCCTTCTAGAATTTCTTTGAATCCACGAACTGTTTCTTTTACAGGTACGTAAGATCCTTTTTGACCTGTAAACTGTTCTGCTACGTGGAAGTTCTGTGATAAGAAGAACTGAACGCGACGAGCGCGATGTACAACTAATTTATCTTCTTCAGATAACTCATCCATACCTAAGATGGCGATGATATCTTGAAGCTCTTTGTAGCGTTGCAGAGTTTGCTGAATTTGACGAGCAATTGCATAATGCTCTTCTCCAACGATTTCTGGAGATAGTGCACGAGATGTAGATGCTAATGGATCTACCGCTGGGTAAATACCCATTTGCGTTAAACGACGCTCTAAGTTTGTTGTTGCATCTAAGTGAGCGAACGTTGTTGCTGGTGCTGGGTCAGTGTAGTCATCGGCTGGTACATATACCGCTTGGATAGACGTGATAGACCCTTTATTTGTTGATGTAATACGCTCTTGTAATTGACCCATTTCTGTTGCAAGTGTTGGTTGGTAACCTACCGCAGATGGCATACGACCAAGTAGGGCAGATACTTCAGAACCAGCTTGCGTGAAACGGAAGATATTATCGATGAACAGAAGTACGTCTTGTCCTTGCTCATCACGGAAATGTTCAGCCATTGTTAAACCTGTTAACGCAACACGTTGACGCGCTCCAGGTGGCTCGTTCATTTGTCCGAATACCATCGCTGTTTTCTTGATTACGCCAGAATCACTCATTTCGTGGTATAAGTCGTTACCTTCACGAGTACGCTCACCTACACCAGCGAATACAGAGATACCACCGTGTTCTTGTGCGATGTTGTTAATTAATTCTTGGATTAATACCGTTTTACCTACGCCAGCACCACCGAATAGACCGATTTTACCACCTTTAATATAAGGAGCTAATAAGTCTACTACTTTAATACCAGTTTCAAGAATTTCTACTTTTGTAGATAACTCTTCGAATGCAGGTGCAAGGCGGTGAATTGGATCACGGCGTACATCCGCTGCCACTTCTTCACCTAAGTCAATTGCGTCACCTAATACGTTAAATACACGACCAAGTGTTGCATCACCAACTGGAACAGAAATTGGTTTACCAGTGTCTTCTACCTCTACACTACGAACAAGTCCGTCTGTAGAAGACATTGCTACTGTACGAACTGTATTATCACCAAGATGAATCGCAACTTCTAAAGTTAAGTCGATTGCATCTTCTTTAATTCTAAGGGCATTGTAGATTTCAGGTAGCTTTCCGCCGTCAAACTTAACGTCTACAACCGGACCCATGATTTGCGTAACGCGCCCTTTATTCATCGGGTTCCCTCCTAGCTTTCTTTAAATTAACCGGCTTTTCTGCGAACAGTCGGCTTTCATTTTTTATATTTCATTTCGCTTTTTCTCTAATCCAGCTCCAGCGGCTAGAATGGTCGGTGGCTTCGCTTCTTCCTGCGAGGCAAAGAACGCCTCTACGTCTGAAGCTCCATCCCCCTCCCATTCTGAGCGAGCCGCTTCCGCTTTTTATTCTAACGCTGCTGCACCGCCGACGATTTCCGTAATTTCTTGCGTAATCGCTGCTTGACGAGCGCGGTTGAAAGAAAGTGTAAGTGTATCGATAACTTCCATTGCGTTGTCTGTAGCACTTTTCATTGCTGTCATACGCGCTGCGTGCTCACTTGCTTTACCGTCTAGCAATGCACCGTAAACTAAGCTTTCTGCGTATTGTGGCAATAATACTTTTAAAATATCTTCTTCAGATGGTTCAAATTCATATGAAGTTGTTGCTTTTTCAGACACCACATCTGTAAGCGGTAAAACTTTCTTCTCCGTTACTTCTTGTGAAATCTTACTTACATAATGATTGTAATAAATATACAATTCATCATAAGCACCATCTGTAAACATCGAAACTGCTCTTGAAGCAATATCTTTAATATCAGCGAATACTGGTTGATCAGATAATCCAATTACTTCATCAATGATATTAAAACCACGACGTTTTAAGTAATCACGTCCTAGACGTCCAAGCACAATAATTGCGTACTGGTTTGCATCCATGTTGTGACGCTCTTTCACCACGTTGCTTACTGCACGTAAAACGTTACTGTTATATCCACCTGCTAGTCCGCGATCCGATGTAATAACGATGTATCCTGTTCGCTTCACAGGACGCGCTGTTAACATTGGGTGATTTACCCCGCTACCTTGCGCTATGCTCGCTACTACTTCTTGAATCTTATCCATATACGGAACGAAAGATTTAGCATTTTGTTCTGCACGGTTTAATTTCGATGCAGATACCATCTCCATCGCTTTCGTAATTTGACTCGTTTTCTTTGTCGAGTTAATTTTCGCTTTTATATCGCGTAAAGATGCCACAGGTTTTCACCACCTTTTTTCCGGAAGTTGGCATGATTAGAAAGACTTCCATTTTGTCTATCTTCCTAATCGTTATACTTGTTCATGATTGAAGGAAAAGAATAGGTGCACCTACTCTTTTCCTCTTCATATCCGTTAGCACTCCTTGTAAGAGCGCCTGTTTATATAGAAGTGGAGCGGCCTAACGAGCCGCTTCCGCTTTTTATTTAATCTAGCTCCAGCGGGCTAGAAAGGTCGGTGGCTTCGCTTTTTCCTGCGAGGCAAAGAACGCCTCTACGTCAAAAGCTCCATCCCCCTCCCTTTCTGAACGAGCCGCTTCCGCTTTTTGTTATTACTCAGAAGCCACAAAAACTTTTTTGAAGCCGTTAATAGCAGTTGCCATTTTTTCGTCTTCAGGAAGTTTTGTTGTTGTACGAATTTCAGTTAATAATTCAGCAGCATTTGTATCTAACCAAGCATGGAACTCGTCTTCGAAACGAGTGATATCTACTACTGGGATATCATCTAAGAATCCGCGTGTTAATGCGTAAAGAATCATAACTTGCTTCTCTACTTTTAATGGCTTATGTAAGCCTTGTTTTAATACTTCTACTGTACGTGCACCACGGTTTAATTTCGCTTGTGTTGCTTTATCAAGGTCAGAACCGAACTGAGCGAACGCTTCTAATTCACGATAAGATGCAAGGTCAAGACGAAGTGTACCAGATACTTTGCTCATTGCTTTGATCTGAGCCGAACCACCAACACGAGATACAGAAGTACCTGCGTCAATCGCTGGACGTACACCAGAGAAGAATAGATCAGATTGTAAGAAGATCTGCCCATCTGTAATAGAGATTACGTTTGTTGGGATGTAAGCTGATACGTCCCCTGCTTGTGTTTCGATGAAAGGTAATGCTGTTAAAGAACCAGCGCCTCTTGCATCACTTAATTTAGCCGCACGCTCTAGTAAGCGGGAGTGTAAGTAGAATACATCCCCTGGATACGCTTCACGACCTGGAGGACGACGTAATAATAGTGATAATTCGCGGTATGCAGCCGCTTGTTTTGATAAGTCATCATATACAACTAATACGTGTTTACCGTTGTACATGAACTCTTCACCCATTGTTACACCAGCATATGCAGCTAAGTATAATAATGGAGCAGGTTGAGAAGCAGATGCAGTTACAACGATTGTGTAATCTAATGCACCGTGCTTACGTAATGTTTCAACTACGTTACGTACTGTAGATTCTTTTTGTCCAATTGCTACATAGATACAAACCATATCTTGATCTTTTTGGTTCAAGATTGTATCGAGTGCAACAGCTGTTTTACCAGTTTGGCGGTCACCGATGATTAACTCACGTTGTCCGCGGCCAATTGGTACAAGAGCGTCAATCGCTTTAATACCAGTTTGAAGTGGCTCATGAACAGATTTACGGTCCATTACACCTGGTGCTGGGCTTTCGATTGGACGAGTTTTTGTTGTGTTAATTGGACCTAAACCGTCTACTGGTTGACCTAGTGGGTTTACAACACGACCGATTAATTCTTCCCCTACTGGTACTTGCATGATGCGACCTGTACGACGTACTTCGTCACCTTCACGAATTTCAGTATAAGGTCCTAAAATAATGATACCTACGTTATTTTCCTCTAAGTTTTGTGCTAGTCCCATAACGCCGTTAGCGAACTCAACAAGCTCACCAGCCATAACGTTATCAAGACCATGAGCACGTGCAATACCGTCACCAACTTGAATAACTGTACCAACATCGCTAACTTCGATCTCAGACTGATAGTTTTCAATTTGTTGCTTAATCAGTGCGCTAATTTCTTCAGCTCTGATGCTCATGCGCTTCACCCCTATCTATTCTTCATAAGTTCACGCTGAATACGTGCTAATTTTCCTTGTAAACTGCCGTCGTAAATGCGGTTTCCAATGCGTACTTTAATACCGCCTAGTAAATCTTCATCTACAACATTTTGAACGCGAATTGCATCTTTTCCTGTTTTCTTTGCAAATGCTTCTGCAATGCTAAGTTTTTCATCTTCCGATAAAGAACGAGTAGAGTAAACCGTTGCATCAGCTACGTTACGCTCTTCATTTGCAAGTGCAACATACACATCTACAATTTCAGGTACTAATGTTTCGCGATGATTATCGATTAAAAGATATAACGTGTTTAAAATCGGCTGAGAAACAGTAGAAAACACGTTAGAAAGAGTTTGTTTTTTCTTTTCTGCTGAAATGTTTGGTTGTCCTAAAAAAGTATGTAGTTCTTTACTACTTACAAAAACGCTTTGAACAAGGCGCAGTTCTTCCTCAAACATTTCTAGTACGTGTTTTTCTTTTGCGATTTGAAAAAGAGCGACAGCATAACGTTTAGCTACAATCTCATTGCTCATCGCGCTTCTCCTACCTCTTTAATATAATCGCGAATTAATTGAACTTGGTCTTCTTCTTTCAGTTCTTTTTGCATAACTTTAGAAGCAATTTGGACAGATAAAGAAGCAACCTGTTCTTGAAGAGCAGCAATTGCTTGCTCTTTTTCGCGTTGAATTTCTTGTACAGCAGATTCTTTAATAGATACTGCTTCTTCTTTAGCAGCAGCAACAATACTTTCTTTTTGATCTTCTGCTTGCTTTTTCGCTCTCTCGATTAATTCTTGCGCTTCAATACGTGATTGTTTTAACATTTCACGTTGTTCTTCTACTAACTTTTTCGTCTCTGCATTGTTCTTTTCCGCAGCGTCGATTTCGCTAGAAATATGATCTTCACGTTCCTTCATAATTCCCATTAAAGGTCCAAATGCATATTTACGAAGTAATGCTAATAGAATTAGGAAAACGACAATTGTATAAAGTACTGTTCCGTATGGTACAGCAGCAGCTCCTAATAATAGAGTTGGCACAAGGATTCACTCCCTTCAAAAATCTAAATTAAACAAATGAAAAGACAAGTAATGTTTCATTCATAAAGCAATGGCGAAGAAGGTCCAAAAACGATCTTCGCCACTTATTGTAAGGGGAGCTATCCCTTATTTGTTTAATACGATAAACGCGATTACTACACCGATGATTGGAAGCGCCTCAACTAACGCTACCCCGATGAACATGATTGTTTGAAGTACACCACGTAATTCTGGTTGACGAGCAACACCCTCAACTGTACGTGATACGATAAGACCATTACCAATACCAGCACCTAATGCAGATAAACCAATAGCAATTGCAGCTGCGATTACACCTAAACTCATTTTAAAAGTCCTCCTTTTTATCAATAAAAAATAAATTTTGTACTTACTTTAAATATATTAATGGTCGTGGCTTACTTTATGAGCCATGTATACCATCGTTAACATTGTAAAGATAAATGCTTGGATAGCACCTACGAAAATACTGAAGCCCATCCATGCTAACATCGGCAGAACAGCACCTAATGCGCCGCCAAACGTACCGTTTGCTCCTAATTGAGCAAGTAACGTTAATAAAATTTCACCCGCATAAATGTTACCAAATAAACGCAGACCTAACGTCAATGTATTCGCAAATTCCTCAATTACCTTTAAAGGGAATAAGAATTTCATTGGTTGAATATAGCCTTTTAAATATTCTTTCGTACCCTTCATTTTAACTCCATAATAATGGGTGAGGGCAACTACCATCACGGCTAATGTTAGAGTAACTGCTGGGTCAGACGTTGGAGATCTCCACCATGCAATATGCTCTCCGCCTTCAGCCGTCGCAATCATGAACGGCAAACCGAGCATGTTTGCTACAAATATGTACATAATGAGTGTAACTCCAAGCGTTAAAAAGCGTCCGCCTGTTTGCCAATCCATCGTACTATTAATCATACCCTTCACGAAGTCCACAATCCATTCGAAGAAGTTTTGCACTCCTGTTGGACGCAGAGCTAAGCTACGTGTACCAATCATAGCAATGATAAATACGATTACTGCCGCAACAGTTGTCATCATAACAGAGGACAAGTCGAACGTTAAACCTAGAAATTCAACTAATTTACCGTGTTCCACTAGTAATTCACCTCTCTTCCCTGCTCTTATACTGTAGATAAAGAAAATCTATGATCATGACAAGATATCCTGTCAGCAATCCTAATCCTAAGCTCCACATCGCCATTAAATGTTGATATTTTGCTGCAAATAAAATTAATAGCCCTATCGCGGCTAATCTCGAATATGTACTCACTGCGGTCGCTTTATACTTTACCGTTTCTCCTTGTGTAACGCGATCTAACAGCCTGTCCGTCTTATGTGCAACGATGCGCAAACTAAGAAAACCGAAAATCGTCCCGATAATCAGTCCTAGAAAGACATCTTTGTATGAGGTAAAGCCCCATCCTAATACAAAGAGTGCGAGAAGGTTGTACATATATTTCTTTTGTCTTTGGACAAGTTCATGTACTTCTATCATCATTGCTCTCCCGAATAAAATTTTTGAATGAGTCGAATCATACCATAAATCCCTGTTCCAAGTCCTAGTAATAAACCGATTACTAGAAATAATGGAAACGTTCCAAGCTTACCATCAATCCATTGCCCGCCAAAAATTCCAACTAAAATAGCGCCAACGAGCTGAGAAAGAATTCCAGTCATTAAAGCATACGCCTTAAATGGACTACGCTTGTTTCCCTCCAAGGATTCATCCCTCCATATGTAAAGCCTCATTCACTATGTGTAAAGAATGTGTTAATAATAACTCATTTTTTTGCATAAATCCTATTTAAATGAGAAAATTATTTTTTTTGTCAAAGAATAGACGCAAATTTGTCAATGAAAACCCTACCATCTATCCCCGTTGTTAGCATACAATAGGGTGTTAAACAGTGTCAACGTCAAATCGAAAAAAATCAAAAAATTTGAGTATTAGGTATTTCTTCCCATAACTGAAAACGTTCTCCTTCAAAATAATGTTAAAATACGTCTAATTTCTAGACATTTTCTCTTTATAATAGAAAAAAATGTTCACAAGTTTGTCACTATTATACTTTTGGGATATATAAATTTTCACATTTGATATAACTTTCTCAAATAAGAAGTTTCTATATTATATGCAATTTCAATACAGATTATGTTGCATAAAAAAACAGACGAGAAGGATGTCCTCTCGTCTGTTGTCTTACTTCGTTCCAAATAAACGGTCGCCAGCATCTCCAAGACCTGGTACGACATATCCATGATCGTTTAATTTTTCATCTAATGCAGCCACGTAAATATCCACATCAGGATGGTCTTCCTGAATAACTTTTACGCCTTCTGGAGCACCAACGATACACATTAATTTAATATGTTTCGCACCGCGCTTCTTTAATGAAGTAATCGCCTCTGATGCAGAGCCGCCTGTCGCTAACATTGGATCAAGTACGATAAAATCACGTTCTTCTACATCAGTTGGAAGCTTCACATAATATTCTACAGGTTGTAATGTTTCTGGATCACGGTATAAACCGATATGACCTACTTTCGCTGCTGGAATTAATTTTAAAATTCCATCTACCATTCCTAAGCCTGCGCGTAAAATAGGAATTAAACCAAGCTTCTTACCTGCAATCACTTTTGTTTTCGCTTTACTTACAGGTGTTTCAATTTCAATCTCTTCAAGCGGAAGATCGCGTGTAATTTCAAACGCCATCAAACTTGCTACTTCATCTACTAGTTCACGAAATTCTTTCGTACCTGTATTCTTATCGCGAATATATGTAATCTTATGTTGAATTAAAGGGTGATCAAAAACATACAGTTTTCCCATGTGAATCGCTCCTTCAGATGATATTGATGCGTGAGAGCACGCTATTTTTACACTATGTACGATTGTAAAGAAAACGCTTCTAATATTCAAGGGCGAATTTGGTAAAGTTTTAAATGCTTCTTCCTTTTACAAGAATAGCTTTACCAATTATAAAGGCGGCATCCTTCATTATATATTTAGAATGTCTTTAAGATTTGTATACATAGGTTGCCTTGAATGTCCTTCTCTTCATATATAATATTTTATGAAATACTGTTTTTTTAGTTTCTTATTTCATTCAAACATATGTTATTTCAATAGAACATTATTAATATAAGAAACAAATGAATCTTTAATTACACCTTTCATTTAATAAACTCCTTCAAAACTATGTCTTTGCAATTTATTTCAGAAAGTACTTCATCTAAATCCGTTATTTCGAAAGGATAAACTACTCCCTTAACCTTACTATGTAATGTAACTTTGGCTAGAGCTGCTGTAACCATCGCCGTTGTATGATAATCTGAAAAAGTAGATAAAGACAAAGTTTTAGTGCACTCTTGATTATCGATTATTCCTTTTACTTCAACAGTAAGAAAAGCCTGCCCATTTTTATTCGAATTATGTTTTACAACTTTTGAGAGGAACTTACTGTTATTAAGCTTAAGAATGCCATCAATAATTCCAAGCAGTCCAATAGTTTATTTGTTTAATCTTTAATGTTTGATTTAGGAAATCCTTTTCTGCGTGATCAATTAGTCTTACTTCACTTTCATTATATGGTTCATTAAAATACATTTTTCTTTTTTTGGTAAATCCCAATACATTTACCATATCGTTGTCTGTATAATAATTAGCAGGTTGAGAAATAATTTTTAACATATCTAATATACCTGAAATCCCAGCCTTCGCATTTGTATTTTGTAGTAAGCCAATGTTCACATCAGTTACTTCTTGAAATATTGCATCCACTTATTGATATTACATTTGTTTCCATTTGGTATCAACAGAATGATTGTCTAATAAAAAAAAGCTGCTGAAACAATACGTTTCAACAGCTTTTTATCTTATAGCTCTTTATACATTGGGAATTTATCAGTTAAGGCATTTACACGCACGCGTGCTTCTTCTAATGCTGCTTCATTATCATGATTTTTTAATGTGTGAGCCATAATTGATGCGATTTCATCCATTTCAGCAAATCCGAAACCTCTTGATGTCACAGCTGCAGTTCCAATACGAACGCCGCTTGTTACAAATGGGCTAGCTGGATCAAATGGAATTGTATTTTTGTTTACTGTGATACCAACTTCATCTAATACATGCTCTGCAACTTTTCCAGTAATGTCTAAATTGCGAACATCAATTAAAATTAAGTGGTTGTCCGTTCCACCAGAAACAAGAGTAATCCCTTCTTTTTGCAGACCTTCAGCTAAACGATTCGCGTTGTTAATAATGTTTTGTGCATATGCTTTGAAGTCGCCCTGCAATGCTTCTCCAAATGCAACTGCTTTTGCTGCGATTACATGCATAAGTGGTCCGCCTTGAATACCAGGGAAGATGGATTTATCAATTTGCTTTGCAAATTGTTCTTTACATAAAATCATACCGCCGCGTGGTCCGCGTAATGTTTTATGCGTTGTTGTTGTTACGAAATCAGCGTATGGTACTGGGTTTGGGTGTAAGCCTGCTGCTACAAGTCCTGCGATATGTGCCATATCTACCATTAAATATGCGCCAACCTCATCAGCGATTTCACGGAATTTCTTGAAATCGATCATACGAGGATATGCACTTGCACCGGCAACGATTAATTTTGGTTTATGCTCTTTCGCTTTTTCTAATACGTCTTCATAATTGATGTGATGTGTATCAGGATCTACACCGTATTCAATGAAGTTGTATTGCACGCCACTAAAGTTAACAGGACTTCCGTGTGTTAAGTGACCGCCGTGGGATAAGTTCATACCAAGTACTGTGTCACCTTGCTCTAGAATTGTGAAGTATACAGCCATATTTGCCTGTGCACCAGAGTGTGGTTGAACGTTTACGTGTTCTGCGCCAAAAATTTCTTTTGCGCGATCACGTGCGATATCTTCTACGATATCTACATGCTCACAACCACCGTAATAACGTTTCCCAGGATATCCTTCTGCATACTTGTTCGTTAATACAGAACCTTGTGCTTCCATTACTGCTTCGCTTACGAAGTTTTCAGATGCAATAAGCTCGATTTTTGAACGCTGTCTTCCTAATTCTAATTCAATTGCAGCAAACACCTTTTCATCTTGACGTTTTAAATGCTCCACCAAAATCCCCCTTTTCTGAACGAACTACACCTATTTCCGATATTTTCCCTTCATTTCTTAAGAAAAAACGAAAGTTCTAGTTGTAATTCTTTTAAATCTTCACATTTTCAACTACATTCTAACACGACTCCACACATGATAAAAGAAAAAAAAGACCAAATTTGGTCTTTTTTTATTAGAAGTTTATGACTTAACTACAAGTAAACGTTTCCTCTTTTATTGCATATACTGCACGCGCTCCTCCAATTAACTTCGGACGCGCTTTTGCCATCGTTACATGAGCATGCCCAATCTCTTTCACACGCGTACGTATCGGAACAGCTACATGTTTTAAATGCATACCGATAAATGTATCTCCAATATCAATACCTGCGTCTGCTTTTACGAATTCTACGATAACGGGGTCTTTCATATTATGATATGCATATGTTGCAAGAGCCCCACCCGCTGATCTGACAGGCGTAACAGTTACAATCTCGAACTGATGCTTTTCTGCGACTTCTCGTTCTACCACTAAAGCACGGTTTAAATGTTCACAGCACTGAAACGCTAGGGTAATGCCATGCTGCTCTTGAAAATGTTTTAACCCAGAAAAAATCGCTTCTGCTACTTCCATCGTTCCCGATGTTCCAATTCTTTCACCAAGCACTTCACTCGTACTACAGCCCACAACAAAAAGGCTTCCATTTCGCAACATGGCTTGCTCTTGAAACTCAAAAAGCGCTGTTTGCAACTGCTCTTTTAACTGTAATATTTCACTCATTACGCTCTTCCTTTCGCAGGTAGGTTCAACAAATTATATTACTTCTTACTAGAATTTAGACTACAATTACTTCGCTTCGTACGCTTTAATTTTTCCTACACGATTTTCGTGACGGCCGCCTTCATAATCCGTTGTTAACCAAATCTTTGCGATGTCGCGCGCTAATCCAGCTCCAATTACACGCTCACCCATTGCTAACATGTTCGTATCATTATGTTCTCTCGTTGCTTTTGCACTAAATGTATCATGCACTAATGCGCAGCGAATGCCGTGTACTTTATTTGCCGCAATTGACATACCAATACCTGTTCCGCAAATTAAAATACCACGATCTACTTCACCATTTGCAACCATTTCTGCTGCTGGGAATGCAAAATCAGGATAATCTACAGAACCTGCTTCGCACTCACAACCTAAATCAATATATTCAATGTTCAATTCTTCTAATAGACTTACGATTTCTTTACGAATATTCAATCCGCCATGATCAGATGCTACAACTACTTTCATTCTAAACCCTCCAAATATAAAATGAACCTTCTATTAGTGGAAATCTCTTCTTTCCATTAAATCAGCATAATCTCCAATATCGTATTATACACGAAACATTAGCTTTCTGAGTGTTTTTTCACCAAAGTTTGCACAAGTTGTTGCATTTCTTCCAGTGTCGCTTGATAGACAGCAAGTGAACCGCCAAAAGGATCAGAAATATCCTTATTTGTACCTTCTACAAATTCATATAATGTATGCACTTTTTCGCTTACTTCTGGATGGTGTGCTAATAAAAGTTGACGATGTCCTGCGGTCATCGTCAATACAACATCCGACCACTCTAACAACTCTTCCGTCACTTGCTTTGAAGAATGCGCAACCAGGATACCCTTTTCTTCTAGCGCATTTTTAGCATGAAGAGATGCATCGCTACCAACCGCCGCAAAAACACCAGCAGATTGCACATCAAACTGCCCCTTACCATGATGACGTAATAGCGCCTCTGCCATCGGGCTGCGGCACGTATTTCCTGTACAAACGAATAATACTCGCTTCACCAAACACCACTCCTTATGATGAATATCTATTTTCATCATAACTCACAATAGTAACGAAAAAAAGAAATGTATATATAAGTTGAAAAACTGACATAAAAAAAGAATCCATTTCAATTATGAAATGGATTCCCGACTCATCAAACAATTATTTCATTGTTACTTTCATTACTCCAGTTGAACCTTTTGTAGCTGTTACACCTACAGTTGTTTCAATAGATTCTGTTGCATCTGTGTTTGTAATAACGATTGGTGTAATTGTACTTTTCGCCTTTTCACGAATTAATTCTAAATCGAAAGAGATTAATTTATCGCCAGCTTTAACAGCTTGTCCTTCCGATACATGCGTTTCGAAACCTTCGCCTTCCATTTTTACAGTTTCTAACCCAACGTGGATTAAGATTTCTGCACCGTTTTTTGATTTAATCCCTACAGCATGCTTTGTATGGAATAATTGCACAATCTCACCATCTACCGGCGATACTACTACACCTTCAGTTGGATCGATGGCAACACCGTCTCCCATCATCCGCCCAGAAAATACTGGATCTGGTACTTCTTCAATATTTTTCACTTCTCCAGTTAATGGAGATACGATTGTTTCTGCATTTGTTTTAGAACCAAAACCAAATAATTTTTTAAACATAGGATAATCCTCCTTATCATTCACCGCTTTAGCGATATAAAAACGTTTCCATAAAGTGAAACTTCCATCAGTGACGCTTTTTTCACTGATGGTTAGCCCTCACCAATCGGGCTTTTACGGGCAGTTTTCTTCCCCGTGCTTCCTCAGCCTTTACTGCCCACGAATAGCGGGATAAAAATGAAACTATCAACCAGACCCTTATTGTATCGCCTCGCAAAATTCCAGTCAATTCAGACTGTCTGAATTTAATCGAAAAGGAAGTGAATTCCCTTCAATTTTTCCCATAAATTGTATAAAACCTTAACAACATCATTATTTTTTCATTTATTATTTGTAAAATTTATTTTCGTTTTTTAGATAATTCACTTGACTAAAGTAAGTAACTATTTTATTATTACTTACATAAGGTAAGTTAATAAACTTTTTGGAGGTTTTATAAAATGATGAACATTGGTCTTCTTATTATTCGTCTTATTATCGGGATTACTTTCATGGGGCATGGCGCTCAAAAATTATTTGGCTGGTTCAGTGGTTACGGTTTAAAAGGAACTGGAGGCTGGATGGAATCAATCGGCTTACGACCAGGCGTATTGATGGCATTTATGGCCGGAGCAACTGAATTACTAGGCGGTTTCTTATTTGCTGCTGGTATTTTCACTTGGGTAGGTGCTCTATTTATTGTCGGCACGATGTTAGTGGCCATCATCACAGTTCACGGTAAAAACGGCTACTGGGTTACACAAAACGGCTTTGAATATAACCTTATTTTAATCGCAGTTGCAGTTGGCGTAGCCCTTATTGGACCTGGTGCTTACACTTTAATTTAACTAAACATCTTGAATTCAAGATGTTTTTCAATCCCTCACAACTGTGGGGGATTTTTTCATCCCCTTACAAAAATATATTTTTCCAGCAGGAGTTTTCCCCTTTTATCTTGTAAACAAACAAAGAAGTGCTACACGTATTAAGAAGGGAGATTACATATATGCTGTCTATTAATCCAAATGAACAAACTGAAAAAGATAATTACAAATTACTAACGGGAAGCATTATTCCGCGCCCAGTTGCATTCGTCACAACTGTTACAAATGAAGGGGTCCTAAATGGTGCCCCGTTTAGCTACTTTAATATTGTTGCGGCGAATCCGCCTCTTATCTCAGTTTCCGTACAACGAAAAGACGGAAAGCCAAAAGATACAGCACGAAATGCGATGGAAAAAGAAGCATTTGTCGTTCATATTTCTGATGAATCTTATGCAGAGGCTATTAACGAAACAGCAGCTAATCTTCCTCCGAATAAAAGTGAAATTGAACTTGCCAAACTAACACCAATTGATAGCGATGTCATTTCTGTACCAGGGGTAAAAGAAGCAAGTATTCGTATGGAATGTGTATTAGAGCGCGCGATTCAATTAGGCGGAACAGAAAATTCCCCAGCATGTGATCTATTAATCGGTCGCATCGTACGATTCCATATCGCTGAGCACCTATATGAAAATGGACGCATTCACGCTGAACAACTAAAACCAATAAGCCGATTAGCTGGGCATAACTACGCAAAACTTGGAGAACAATTTGAACTTGTAAGGCCATAATTAAAAGCGGAGGCGGCTCGCCCAGAACAGGAGGAGGATGGAGCTTCTGACATAGAGGCGCTTTTTTGCCTCGGCGGAAGACGCGAAGCCACCGACTGTTCTAGCCGCTGGAGCTGGATATACTAAAAGCGGAGGCGGCTCGCCCAGAACGGGAGGAGGATGGAGCTTCTGATATAGAGGCGCTTTTTTGCCTCGGCGGAAGACGCGAAGCCACCGACTGTTCTAGCCACTGAATAAACCAGAGACCTCCAATCAAGAGGTCTTTTCTTGTCGTATATTGTAGAAATGTCGATATGTTATGTCGAATGGTCTTTATATGCTTAAAAGTCGTCGATATATCCTAAAAGCCGCCGATATATTATGTATACAACTACGAAAGCCCAGCTACTTATCGCAGCTGGGCTTTCATGCTATAACTCTTCACGAAATGATTCTACTTCTTTCTTCGGTTTCGCTAATTTCACAACAAAGAAATATAAGGAAATAAGAGTTATAATAAAGGCAATTAAAAATGGATACGGAGAATAGAAAATACGCGCTCCGCCAGTTTGGCCATCCATAAATTTTAGTGCATCTATATCTAAGAACTCTGCAAATTTTTGAATACCTAGCATACTAAACCAGAAAATAAAAAAGCTAACAATAATGCCAAAAAATTGTTTAATTTTAATCATAGCTGTCATCCCTTCTAAGAAGTTAGCTGCGTTCATACTGAAAATAATAATTTTATCCCAAATCCAACAAGTATAATACCGCCAAGTACTTCTCCATATGTTCCAAGAATACTTTGTGCCCTGCGACCAATTAACAATCCAAACCAAGTAAGCATCATACTCACAATACCGAATATGAGAATTGTAACAAACGTACGCGCTCCGTAAATACCGAGACTTAAGCCAACAGAAAAACTATCCATACTCACACTAAAAGCAAACAATAGTAAACTTGCCCCGGCCGGAACATTTCTATGCTCATCATCGTGTGACATCGACGTATACACAATGTGAAATCCTAATCCCATTAATAAAATACTACCTATAATAGTCGCAATAGAACCAAATTGCTCTGATAGAAAACGACCAAGCATCATACCGATAAAAGGCATAATTATATGAAATGTACCAATTGTAATGCCTATATAAAAGATTTGACGCAGCTTAAGCGTAATCATGCCCATACCAAGACTAACTGAAAACGCATCAAGCCCTAGCGCAAATGCCATAATAAATAGCGGCAACAATTCGCTTATAATATGTTCAATTGTCATAATGTCCCCCCTCGGACTTGCTACTTCACAATATGCACGTCCGAGGAGAGTTAGAATTTATTTTTCGAAGATGATTTGGTGACCTGCAGCTTTTGTTAAACGATTCATGATTGCACTACCAATCCCCTCACTTGGGAACGACTCGCTAAAAATAATATCAACACCGCTTGCGTCAAATGTACGCAATACATCATAAAGCTTTGTCGCAACGGTTGCTAACTCACTGCGCTTTCCGCAAGAAAGAACAACGTCTGCTTTATACACATGCTCATATTCCTCTGTTGTTAATACACCTACTTTATAACCTTCTTGTTTTTTATTATCCACAAGTTGTTGAATAAATGTACGCGAACCTTCCACAATACTAAGCGGAGCTTTCGGTGCATAATGTGTATATTTCATTCCTGGTGATTTCGGTTTTTCCGTTTCATCCTTTAATGCCGGATCTAATAAAACAGGGCCAATTACTTCTTCTAATTGCTCTTTCGTAATACCACCCGGACGCAAAATCGTTGGTATTTCACTCGTACAATCTAGTACAGTTGATTCCACGCCAACACCAGTTGCTCCGCCATCCACAATACCAGCAATTCTTCCGTCTAAATCTTCATATACATGAGAAGCGAGCGTTGGGCTAGGGCGCCCGGAACGATTCGCACTTGGAGCCGCTACCGGTACACTTGCTGCTTCAATAAGCGCTAATGCTACTGGATGATCTGGCATACGAACTGCGACCGTCTGTAATCCAGCCGTTACTTTTTCAGAGATCCCTTCTTTTTTCGGAAAAATAAGCGTTAATGGTCCTGGCCAGAAATGCTTCATTAATACATTCGCAACTGGCGGAACATCAGCTACAATACCATCTAATTGTTCTTCCGTACCAATATGTACAATAAGCGGATTATCACTTGGTCTTCCTTTTGCTTCGAAAATTTTTGCAACAGCTTCGTCGCTTAATGCATTCGCACCAAGTCCGTACACTGTTTCAGTCGGAAACGCTACCGCTTCATTTTCTCGTAATAAATGCGCTGCTTCTTGTAATTGTGGATAATCTTTTTTTATTTCCACAACATTATCCACAGTCCACATTTTTGTATTCATTTTTTCCACGTCCTTTTCTGCCATGAAATACTTGTTATTTGTAGTTTACTATGAGATTTATCCAAAAGACAAATAAGATTTATCCACAAAATGTGGATAAATCCATTTAATCGGTGGATAACTTTGTGAATAGCTGACAATTTAGTATAATTACGTTCGGCTGTTTTATATTTTCACAAAAATGTTCTAATTCCTGAATTCCTTCTGATACAACATCCTTTTCCACCATTTCAAATTGAAAAAACTGAAATATTGTCACAGACTGTGGACTATTTGTGAGTAAATATAATTGCTCAATATTTTTTTCTTTAATATACTGTAAAAACGTTTCAAAAAAATGTAGGAACATCGTTTTATCCACAGCAGGTGTGAATAAACAAGAACGAAGAAGCGCATCATCTCCAGTTTGCTCATACCCAACAGCCGCTTGAATTTGTTCCTCTTCTTCTAATATCATAAAATTCCCATAAAATTGATCTAAGCGTTCTTCTTTCATACGAGCTTGTCCAAAAAAGGTTTGCAGTCTTTCCACATCTGCTTTTGTAGCAAAACGAATTTGCTTCATACACAATCCCTCCCCATACTTTTATATATGAGGAGGGATTCTTTTTTAGAACTTATTTTGAAAATAAAGATGTAAATGCTTCTACAATAAACAATTTTACTTCTGGCTTTTCTTCCGTTTCTTCTACTACCTTCACTTGCTCTTCTTGTTCACTAACACGCGGTTCTTCTTGCTTACTTTCTTCTTGTAATTCCTTTTCAATACGGTTTTCTTGCGCAGCCTTTGCTTTCGCTTTTTGTTTCGGTGCAATGCGCATCTCTTTCTTAGCTTTAGGAGATTGTTTTACTTCTTCTTTTACAATTTCTTTCTGTGCATAATTTTCTTCTATATCGTCTTCATCAATTGTTTCTGCCTGTACAACATTCTCTTCTCGCTTTACAGCTGTACCACTTGAGAAGTCTAAGAAACACATAGGCGGGAATAACACGCACCACCAATTTGCCCCTTCACCTTTTCCAATTGTCACAAGTACTGCTTCATACTCTCCAGCTGGATAAATCAAATTTCCATATACTTTCGTTGGAAATTTGATATGTTTATTAAACTGAACTGTAAAAGTTTCCTTACTACCTTCTCGTTTCAATGTTTTTGCAACTGTTTGTTCCAATTCTGGGATACGGCTTTGAATGACGCGGCGTGCGTCTTCAAACGATTTTAACTCTGCCACCCAACCATCGATTTGCGCTTTCACTTCATCACGCACTTTACGTTTTAACTCTTGATCTTCCTTCGAATCACTATTAGCTAAAATACGTAATCGAATTGCCTCTTTCGGAATTACGACAGGTCCTTTTGCATCAACTTTCATATATCCAAAGTGCGCAATCATTTGTGCACCGATTAATAATAAAAGCAGATAAGCAATCGCTTGTTTTTTCATCTTATCTCCACCGCCCCTTCAGTAAAACAGTGTAGACAAGTTTTTTTCTTTCTAAACTACTAAATTTAGAATCTATTCATTTTTTAGACGAGCGATTGCATGCCCACTGGTATATCGGCGGTTCGACATACTAAATAGATGCACAAAAGAGAGCTGACAAAAATCCGTTTCCAGGTCAGCTCCCTGCTAAAATTACATTTCCGCAAAGACCATGCGATCTTTCCCGTTAATATCAAATACAACCTCTACATGCGCATGAGGGAATGTTTCTTGCAGTAAGGCACGCACATCTTCACCTTGTCCTACACCCACTTCAAATGCAACAATCGCCTCTTCTTGCAGTACCTTTGGCAATTCCTCCATAAAGCGTCGATAGAAATCAAGCCCATCTTCACCGCCTACAAGTGCACGCTTTGGCTCATGCTCTTTCACTACAGAAGAAAGCCCTCGCCAATCCTCTTCTGGGATATAAGGTGGATTTGACACAACAACATCTAGTTTTTGCTTCGTTTCCTGAAATGGCGACAATAAATCACCGTGATAGAACGTTACATTCGCCTCAAGTTCTGCCGCATTTTTCCGCGCCACTTCAATTGATTCCGTGGCAATATCGACTGTGTATACATGTAAATGCGGATTTTCTAAAGCCAGAGTAATTGAAATCGCTCCGCTCCCAGTACCAATGTCCGCCACATGTACATCTTTATCCCCAAATTTACGACGAATACGTGTTAACACACCTAGCACAAGTTCCTCTGTTTCCGGTCGTGGAATTAACACTTCTTCATTAACGAAAAATGAACGTCCATAAAACATTTCATATCCAATTAAATACTGAACAGGTATGCCTGCTACATGCTTGTGGATAAAGTCTACAAAAGTGCGCTCTTGTTCTGCCGTTAATTCTTCACGCATGTTCATCATTAAACCTGTTCGATTCGTCTTTAATACATGACAAAGGACAATTTCTCCCGCATTTTCATCACGTCCATGTTCACGTAAAAAAGAAGAAGCCCATTTCAGGGCTTCATAGACACGCATTACTCAGCTGCCTCCATCTTTTGCGCCTGATCTTCCATCACTAAGGCGTTGATGAAATCATCTAACTTACCTTGTAAGATTTGATCTAGCTTTTGAATCGTTAAACCGATTCGATGGTCTGTAACACGGTTTTGCGGGAAGTTGTACGTACGAATACGCTCAGAACGGTCTCCCGTACCAACAGCTTGTTTACGGTTTTGATCGTACTCAGCTTGTGCTTCTTGTCTAAACTTATCATAAACACGTGCACGTAATACTTTCATTGCTTTTTCTTTATTCTTAATTTGTGACTTTTCATCCTGACAAGAAACAACTACACCAGTCGGTAAATGCGTTAAACGTACCGCTGACATCGTTGTATTAACACTTTGTCCACCAGGACCACTAGAAGCAAATGTATCAACACGAACATCTTTTTCATGAATATTAATCTCTACTTCTTCAGCTTCTGGTAATACAGCTACCGTCGCTGTAGATGTATGAATACGTCCGCCAGATTCTGTTTCTGGTACACGTTGTACGCGGTGTGCGCCATTTTCGAATTTCAGTTTCGCATATGCGCCTTTACCATTAATCATAAAGATAATCTCTTTATATCCACCTAGTTCTGTATAGCTCGCTTCGATAATTTCAGTTTTCCAACCTTGCACCTCAGCATAACGGCTATACATACGGTATAAATCACCAGCAAATAAAGCAGCCTCATCGCCACCAGCAGCCCCACGAACCTCAACGATAACGTTTTTATCATCATTCGGGTCCTTTGGAACAAGTAAAATTTTCAGACGCTCTGATAATTCCTTCTCTTGTCCCTCTAGCTCAGAAACTTCTTCTTTTACCATTTCACGCATGTCAGCATCTAACTTCTCTTCTAACATCGCTTTTGCATCTCTTAATTGTTCACGAACATCTTTATACTCACGGTACACCTCTACCGTTTCTTGCATATCAGATTGTTCCTTTGAATATTCACGCAGTTTATTCGGATCACTAATAACCTCTGGATCACTTAGAAACTCGTTTAACTTTTCATAACGATCTTCTACAGCTTGCAAACGATCTAACACACCATTCACCTCAACATCCTAGTCTCTAATACACATAGTATATGGCACATAACAAAAAAAACGCAAATTATATTTAAAAGCGGAGGCGGCTCGCTCAGAATGGGAGGGGGATGGAGCTTCTGACACAGAGGCGCTCTTTGCCTCGCAGGAAGAAGCGAAGCCACCGACCATTCTTGCCGCCGGAGCTAGATATCTCCTAAAAACAGATTCACATCTAACCTATTCGCATTTTCTAAAAAAACCCGCCTTATGTAGCGAGTTTTTATCTCTGTTTAATTGGTACAGCATGACAATGACGACAACGTGGTTCATATGATTCCGATGCGCCAACTAAAATAATTGGGTCATCAAAAGAAGCTGGTTCCCCATCGATTAAACGTTGCGTACGACTTGCAGGAGATCCGCATTCAGCACATACTGCTTGCAGTTTTGTTACATGCTCCGCAATTGCCATAAGCTGAGGAACTTGTCCAAATGGTAGACCACGGAAATCTTGGTCTAAACCGGCAACAATTACACGATAGCCTCGGTTTGCCAATTCTTGCACCACTTCCACAATGTCCCCATCAAAAAATTGCACTTCATCAATTGCTATAACATCAATATCTTCTGTTACGTGTTCAAACATCTCTTTTGAAGCCGTAACAGGGACTGCTCTTACTTTCAATCCATTATGCGACACAACATCTTCTTCACTATAACGGTTATCCATGCACGGTTTAAATACAATCGCGCTTTGCTTTGCGAATTGCGTACGGCGCACACGGCGGATGAGCTCTTCTGATTTCCCTGAGAACATGCTTCCACAAATCACTTCAAGCCAACCGTGTTTATTTATTAAGTACATAGGAGCTCCTCCTTTCGTCTACTCATTCTTACTCTAAGTAGGTAAAGGTTTATATTTTCGCAAAAAAAACAGACAAGCGGATATATACACTTGCCTGCTTTATGTTTGTTATTACTTAAGGCCGTATTTCTTGTTGAAGCGGTCAACACGTCCGTCTGCAGTAGCAAACTTCTGACGTCCTGTGTAGAATGGGTGAGAATCAGAACTGATCTCAACTTTTAGTAATGGATAAGTGTTACCATCTTCCCACTCGATAGTTTCGTTAGAACCTTTTGTAGATCCGCTTAAGAATTTGAAGCCTGTGTTTGTATCCATAAATACAACTTGCTTGTAATCTGGATGGATTCCTGCTTTCATTCTTTTCATCTCCTTCCGCCCTGAATCATTTTCGAAACAGAGTTTTTTCATCATTAGCTGTTATCACAACTGTAGTGATGAAACGCACATGATGAAATTATAACAAGGCTATCTACATTTTGCAACTACCTGTTTTTAGCATTACTTCATCGTTACATATCTCTTTGAATCTGCAGGGATATTTTGCAAGAATTCTTCATTTGTCTTTGTTTGACGTAACTTACGCAAGAAGCTTTCGATGAAGTCTGGCGTATCTCTCATTGTTTTACGAATACCCCATAACTTATCTAAATGTTCTTTCGGAATCAATAAATCTTCTTTACGTGTACCAGAACGACGAATATCAATAGCTGGGAAAATACGACGTTCTGCTAAAGAACGATCTAAGTGAAGCTCCATATTTCCTGTTCCTTTAAACTCTTCATAAATGACATCATCCATACGAGACCCTGTATCAACAAGAGCTGTTGCTAAAATTGTCAAGCTACCGCCCTCTTCAATATTACGAGCCGCTCCAAAAAAGCGCTTTGGTCTATGGAATGCCGCTGGGTCAATACCACCAGATAACGTACGTCCGCTTGGCGGAATTACAAGGTTGTATGCACGTGCTAAACGGGTAATACTATCCATTAAAATAATAACGTCTTTTTTATGCTCAACAAGACGCATCGCACGCTCTAGTACAAGTTCAGCTACTTTAATATGATTTTCTGGTACTTCATCAAAAGTAGAACTTACAACATCGCCTTTTACAGAACGTTCGATATCCGTTACTTCCTCTGGACGTTCGTCAATTAAAAGTACAATCAGTTCTGCTTCTGGATGATTTGTTGTAACGCTGTGTGCAATTTCTTTTAACAGTATCGTTTTACCAGCCTTTGGCGGTGCAACGATAAGACCACGTTGCCCAAATCCAACTGGTGCAATTAAATCCATGATACGTGTTGATAATTTCTTCGTTTCCGTTTCCAATTTCATTTGACGATTTGGATATAACGGTGTTAACGCTGGAAAATGTACACGTTCTTTTGCTGACTCTGGATCATCTCCATTAACCGCCTCAACTTGTAACAATCCGAAATAGCGTTCATTTTCTTTCGGAGGTCGTACCTTACCAGAAACCTTATCTCCATTACGCAAATCAAAACGACGAATTTGCGAAGCTGAAATATAAATATCTTCAGAACTCGGAGAGTAGTTGATTGGACGTAGGAATCCAAATCCTTCTGATTGAATAATTTCCAGTACACCTTCCATGAAAAAGAAACCTTCTTTTTCTGCTCGCGCTTTTAAAATTGCAAAAATTAACTCTTTCTTCGTTAATTTGCTGTAATAAGAAATCTTAAATTCTTTTGCAAGTTCATATAACTCTTTTAACTTCATGTTCTCTAATGCTGAAATTGTTAAATTCATTCGGACACCACACTTTAATATTATTCTCTTTTTTCATTGGATAAGGGAAATTTTGGAAGGCTAATACATATTAATGAAAGGCAATAAGTACAAGTAGAGTAATATTCACTATTGTAACCCTTTTACCTCATTTTAATCAATACATTGCGAGACAAATACAAGAAGCGAAGACAATAAAATTTGTCTTCGCTCTATCCACCACTTTTACACTTCTTATTTTATCTATGCAGACAGCCAAATCCTCATTGCATAAACATCTTCTACTGGTGTTGGATAAAGAAATCCCCTCCAAATAAGTAGAGGATAACTGCCCGTATGAGTCTAATTGGTTATAATTTCCGTGAGTAGGAATGAAGAAAAATTCCCACTCATGGAAGTTTTACTTTATAACTAAATTTGGTTTTTTATTTAAACTGTGACGTCCGTCAACAAAGCGGACTGTTCCCGATTTTGCGCGCATAACAAGGGAGTGCGTTGTACCAGTACTTCCTTTAAATTGAACACCGCGCAGTAATTCACCGTCCGTAACGCCTGTTGCTGCAAAGATTGCATCGTCACCTTTTACTAAATCTTCCATACGAAGAATACGGTTAACGTCATCAATACCCATTTTTTTACAACGTTCTAATTCTGCTTCGTTTTGCGGAAGAAGCTTCCCTTGAATTTCTCCGCCTAAACATTTTAATGCCACAGCAGCTAGAACTCCCTCCGGTGCACCGCCAGATCCGAATAAAATATCAACACCTGTGCGATCAAATGCTGTGTTAATAGCACCAGCTACATCACCGTCGTTAATCAATTTAATACGCGCTCCCGCTTTACGGATTTCCTCAATAATTGCTTGATGACGCGGTCTATTTAAAATAGTTGCTACAACATCTTCAATATCTTTATTTTTTGCTCTTGCAACAGCACGTAAGTTATCAATAACCGGTGCATTAATATCAACCGCGCCAACAGCTTCTGGGCCAACCGCAATTTTATCCATATACATGTCAGGTGCATGTAGCAAGTTTCCATGGTCCGCTACGGCAATGACTGCTAATGCATTCCATCCTCCTGCTGCAACGATATTTGTTCCTTCTAACGGATCAACCGCTACGTCAACGCGTGGACCATATCCAGTCCCTAATTTTTCACCGATATACAGCATTGGTGCTTCGTCCATTTCCCCTTCACCAATTACTACAGTTCCTTTCATCGGTACTGTGTCAAACACATCGCGCATCGCTGAAGTTGCTGCTCCATCTGCTTCATCCTTCTTACCAAGTCCCATCCAGCGTGCTGATGATAACGCTGCAGCCTCCGTTACACGTACTAATTCCATGGATAAACTTCTTTCCAATCTAATCCCTCTCCTTTAAGCCGTAATATTTATATTTCACACACACATAAGGTTCCATAACGTTCACCTTATGACGTTTCCCCTTACACTTTATACAAGTATATCGCTTTCTCTCTTTGTTTTAACTTTGCATGGCAAGATGCTCTCGCCCGCCCAAAAAGAAAGATTTTATGTCAGTTTTTCAATTTGTATTTATATATACAAAGCTCTTTAGGCGTTTTTCATCTGTTCAATCTCTTGTCTTGTCATTTTTTCACGCCAAATTTTTGCTCCAAGACCTCGAAGCTTGTCCTCTAAATTTTCATAGCCGCGATCAATATGCTCTAACCCTGTAACCTCTGTGATCCCTTCTGCCATTAAACCTGCAATGACAAGAGCAGCTCCGGCACGTAAGTCACTCGCTTTCACTTTAGCTCCTTGCAGTGAAATAGGGCTTGTCACGATAGCAGAACGACCTTCTACTTTAATTTGTGCATTCATTCTTCTTAATTCATCTATATGTTTAAATCGCGCGCCGTAAATGGTATCTGTTACAACTGCCGTTCCACTAGCCTTCGTTAATAACGTCGTAAACGGTTGCTGTAAGTCAGTTGGAAACCCTGGATATACGAGCGTTTTTACATCTACCATTTTTAACTGGCGATCCCCACTTACCACAATTTGATCATCGTGTGTTTCTACTCTTACACCCATTTCTCGAAGTTTAGCCGTTATAGATTCTAAGTGCTGCGGAATCACATTATCAACTACAACTTCACCCCCAGAAGCCGCACCCAAAATCATATATGTTCCAGCTTCAATGCGATCAGGAATAATAGAATGATAACAACCGTGAAGCGATTCAACACCATCAATACGAATTACGTCTGTTCCTGCCCCTTTAATACGAGCTCCCATACTCGTAAGCAGTGTGGCTACATCAATAATTTCTGGTTCTTTCGCCGCATTTTCAATGATTGTTCTACCTTTTGCACGCACGGCAGCAAGCATAATGTTAATTGTTGCACCTACGCTGACAACATCTAAATAAATACGCGCGCCCCGCAGTTCATCTGCACGTAAATATATTGCACCTTGCTCATTCGTGACATGAGCTCCAAGCGCTTCAAATCCTTTAATATGCTGGTCAATTGGCCTTGGTCCTAAATGACATCCACCAGGAAGCCCAATTACCGCTTGCTTGAAACGACCTAGCATTGCTCCCATTAAATAATAGGAAGCGCGCAGCTTTTTTACCTTTCCATTTGGAAGAGGCATCGCTACCATTTTAGAAGGATCAATTGTCATTTCCTCATCTTGATGGTACGTGACAGATCCACCAATTTCCTCTAGCAAATCACCGAGTATTTTCACATCAGAAATATTAGGTACACCACCAATTGTAACTGGTGTTTCTGCTAAAATGGTCGCAGGAATAAGCGCGACAGCACTATTTTTTGCACCACTCACACGAATCGAACCATGCAAGGGCACACCGCCTTCAATCAGCAACTTATCCATCTCAAGCCCCCTTCTTGTGAATTCATTTCCCGATCTATTCCCTACTTTAACCGGTAAGTTCACTACTTCGGATACGTCTTACACTTGCGAGTATATCCATGCTATTTGTTCCCTCTATTTTTACACAATTACAAAAATATTTCTCTTGAAACGCCCTAACAAGTAGAAATTTGTCTATTCCACAAAATGTTCGCGCTTTCATTATACAACGAAACGAAACCGTCTAAAAGGCTAGACGGTTTCTAAAGTCATTTTTAGAATTATGCTTGACCGTTAGAACCAAACTCACGAATTTTACCGATTACAGTCGCTTTAATTGCTTCACGACCAGGTCCGATAAATTTACGAGGATCGTAAACTTCTTGGTCTTTATTTAATGCTTCACGAACCGCTTTTGTAAACTCGATTTGGTTTTCAGTGTTTACGTTGATTTTAGAAGTACCTAAAGAGATAGATTTTGTAATGTCAGCTGTTGGGATACCAGTACCACCGTGAAGTACTAAAGGTACACCAGTTAAGTCACGAACTTCTTCCATTTCTTTGAATCCTAAGTTAGGCTCACCTTTGTAAGGACCATGTACAGAACCTAATGCTGGAGCTAGGCAATCGATACCTGTTGCAGCTACTAGTTCTTTACATTCCTCTGGATTAGCGTAGATAACACCTTCAGCTACTACGTCGTCTTCTTGTCCGCCAACTGTACCAAGCTCAGCTTCTACAGATACGTTACGAGCGTGTGCATATTCAACTACTTTTTTAGTAGTTTCGATATTTTCTGCAAATGGGTGGTGAGAAGCATCAATCATTACAGATGTGAAACCTGCATCAATTGCTTCTTTACATTTTTCAAAGCTTGAACCATGGTCAAGGTGAATCGCAACAGGAACAGTGATGTTCATTTCTTCGATTAAAGCTTTAACCATAGCTACAACTGTTTTGAAGCCAGTCATATGACGAGCTGCACCTTCAGATACACCTAAAATTACAGGAGATTTTTCTTCTTCCGCAGCAGCTAAGATAGCTTGTGTCCACTCTAAGTTATTCATGTTGAATTGACCAACTGCGTATTTTCCTTCTAGCGCTTTGTTTAGCATTTCTTTCATGGAAACTAAAGGCATGGTAAATCCTCCTAAAAACGTTTTTTGTATCCGATAAGTTCTTATCGGTGGTAGTATCACCACGACGAGGAAAAATATGTATAATCACATACCGGACTTTCTTCTACACTCCATAGGATACCAACTTGTACTCAAAAACTCAACTGCATTCACCTGCTCATCAGTCCATGAAAACGCTTTTTTCATATATTTTAATAAAAAATTCACGATTATGCTTGCACAGCAATTTCTTTTCGCACAGCACTCCGAATTTCATCAATATCAAACGGTTTTGCAAAGTGCATTAACGCACCGAGTTCTTTCGCTTCTTGAATCATATCTAATTCACCATAAGCCGTCATTAAAATCACTTTAATGTCTTGATTAATTTCTTTTATATGTTTTAAAATTTCAATTCCGTCCATGCCTGGAATTTTCATATCTAAAACAACTAAATCAGGACAATCTTTTTTCACGATATCAAGGGCTTGAAAACCATTTGCCGCTTGAAATGTTTCGTACCCTTCCTTTTGAAACACCTCATGTAATAACACACGAATACCATATTGATCATCAACGATTAAAATTTTCCCTTCCATACTCCCCAACCTTTCTATACTAAACGCATAATTTGTATTTTTCATATCTCTTTCGATAGAACAATTTTCCGATGCACATATCGATACAAAACTTGTAAAACCATTAATTCCAGATGATGATGGCTCTCGTTATGGATTTCCAAGTTTAATGACAGCCTTATTTGCATATCACGGATTAAAATTTACAATCGATGACATTATGAATGAATATGAGTAATAGAAAAAGGCGCCCTATAATAGGACGCCTTTTCTTATTACTTACTTTCTTTATTAATAATAGAAGCTTGTACGAAGTCACGGAACAACGGTTGTGGACGGTTTGGACGAGATACAAGTTCTGGATGGAACTGCGCTGCCACGAACCAAGGATGTTCTTTTAACTCGATAATTTCTACTAAACGGCCATCTGGGCTTGTACCAGAGAAGATGAATCCTTCATTTTCCATGTCTTGACGGAATTGGTTATTGAACTCATAACGATGACGATGACGTTCATATACAACCGGTTCGTTATACGCATTGTATGCATTTGTTTCTGGTGTAAGCTTACATGGGTATAAACCAAGACGAAGTGTACCGCCTAAATCTTCAACATCTTTTTGTTCTGGTAATAAATCGATAATTGCGTAAGGCGTGTCAGGATTAATTTCAGAAGAGTTCGCACCTTCTAATCCTAATACGTTACGTGCAAATTCGATTGATGCAAGTTGCATTCCTAAGCAAATTCCTAAGAATGGAACTTTGTTTTCACGAGCATATTGAATTGCAGCGATTTTACCTTCAACACCGCGGTCCCCGAAACCACCTGGTACAAGGATACCATCAGTATCGCCAACTAATTCTTTCACGTTTTCTACTGTCACATGCTCAGCATTTACCCATTTTACTTCTACATCCGTATCAAACTTATAACCTG
>NZ_JBALLY010000051.1:0-9032 GCF_036963045.1 Bacillus sp. JJ864
CTTTTTAGTCTAGCATCAAAAATTTCGTTGTTTCAAATGTAAATAATCACTGTTTACGCATTGCTGTTTTTACAGGAGAATATGACTGGCATTTTCATTCGAATTCAGATGAGTTATTTATGGTAGTAGAAGGAGAGCTATTGATTGATTTTCAAAATCAAGAAACGATTACTTTGAAGCCAAATGATACGTTGCTAATTCCAGCGGGAACCATTCACCGGACAAGAGCATTAAAACGTACTGTAAATCTTTGTTTTGAAGATTTAGAGGCTGATACAGTTATCGTGGAATAGATCTCAACTTCCGGATAATTGATATGCGATGAAGTGATTGAAAAATATAAATACTAATTTAGAGAAAATTTTAGGGGAATTGTTAATTGAGGAAGAAATTTACGTGGTATAATATGGATTTAGTGTTGCTAATTTCAATATATATAAATACGATTTGAAAAACCAACATAAAAACCACTTTTTTTAGATGGGCGAGAGCGGCTGGCCATACTTGGAGCGGTCAGGGCCCTTTTCTGCCACAGGCAATGTTAAAACAAAACGAGCAAATGAGTGCATGTAACTTTTTGTTTTACATAACAGCAACTTTGATGTTGAAAAATCAAAATAGATTTATACATATAATTCATAATTAAGGATGACATATAAAATGAGGGAAAAAAGAATGGGTAGGACGTTTTTTAGATTTGCATTTACTGCTGCATGTACAGCTATGTTAAGTGCGTGTGGAAATGATGGAATAGATGGGACATGGGAACTGTCTCAAGAGAAACAAAAGCAATGTCCGGTATACTATAAATTTGAAACGGTTACAAAAAAGGAAGAGAAAAAGGACGTTATTTATCATTTGGTAGAGATGTATACAAATGACCAGAAAAAAGAAGATAAATATAAAGGGACATATAAACAAGAGAATAAAGGAGATTCATATATTCTTGACTACGGAAATTCCTTCATCTCAAAACAGCAAATGAAAAGAGACGGAAACAATTTAGAAGTGCTTTTTAGCGATGTAAATAAACGATGTACATATAAGAAAAGTGCATAAAAAAGGCGAGGGAACGAATGGAAGTTGAGTGAACTCGATTTAAAGTACAGCAAGGAAAGAGTAATCGCGTTGATGGGTGGATGAGCTGCTTAATGATCATATGAAAGACGATCTGTTGACATGAAACGACGAGAAAATGTACGTAGAGACAATTTTCCGGGAAATAGGTAACGGAGAAGAATACTTATATTGGTAATCTGTTCAAGGAGAAGGCGGTAAATACGTAGAAGAATCACAGCATGAGATTGATCAGAAACATTTGGAGTTCTGGTATGAATGTATCGGTGAAGAGGAGCCTCCTGTTGATATGAGGACAGAAGTTGTAATGATTCCGGAGAATGTACAGAAAAGCACATCGAGTTTTGATGTGCTTTTCTCTATGAATCCATTCAAATTTTTCGATATATAGATTGCGGCTATGGAGAAGAAAAGGAGTCTGCATTTGCTTTCTCCCTTTGTTTTACTTTGCATGTGGTAGGAAAGGGCACTGACCGCTTCTATGCATGGCCAGATGCTCTCACCCACCGAAAAAGAATGGTTTTATGTAGGTTTTTTAATTTAGATTTATATATTTGAGAAAAAATTTTATAAACTTTGTATACATTTTCCATGTTCGAACGTTAAGTATATAGAAAGGAGCGAATGATGAATTATGATACATACGAAGTACTGTTATTAGAAAAATCAAAAGTAGTATATCACTATTTACGAAAGCTTGGCGTTGAAACAAAAGAAGCTGAAGATATTGTGCAAGATACATTGTATAAGGCACTACTATTTATGGAAGATATTCCGCTAGATCGATTGACTCCATGGCTGTTTCGCGTTGCTATTAATCACCACCGCGATATATATAGAAAAACAAAACGTTTAAATCCGATTGCGCTTGAATCAGCTGTACTCATAGGTCAAAAATCACTAGAGGACGTCATGCTAACGAAAGAACTACAAGGGGAAGTACAAGAAATTTTAGAAACGATGAACCAAGATTACAAACACATTTTATTACTAAAGTACGAATACGAGCTCTCCTATAAAGAAATTGCAAATCTATTAGGAATGAAAGAAGATACGGTCAAAACAAATTTATATAGGGCACGAAATCAATTTAAAGAATTGTATAGGAGGAAAGTAGATGAGTCGTAAAGATTTTGATTTAAATATGGATGATAAACAGATGAAGGCTTTGATGAAAAAAGCGAAGCGGAAGCACTTGTTACGAAACTGGATTATTTCTATTTGTGCTACGATTATTGTTCTTGTTGGGACTTTTAGTATTATAGTTTATTTTACACAAGAAAATTATAAAAAAATGGGCCGAGAAGTAAATGCATTACATAATATCCAGGGACCTAATATGAGAGTGTATACACAGACGGAATTAAGTACGGGGTTAATGGGCGGTACCGTGATGTATAGCTCGTACAAAAATATAGCTGGCCAACCAGTTAAATGGGTTGACGAAATATATGAGTATTCTATGTGGGAGGTTAGTCAGGTAAATCATAATGGTAATGTAATATTAGATGAAGAACGTTCAAATAAGAAAGATGACTTTGAAAATATGCCAGACTATAACATACAAACGATGCAAAGAGAAATGCGTTTTTATTTACCGTTTATGAAATATATAAACTATGTAAATGATTTAGAGAACATAGGAGAAATGCAAAATAAAATGGCTGAAGTTGCGTTGTCTTTCGATAAAGTGTATACAACAGAGGAAGTTGTTAACATGTTACCGAAAGATATACAACCAGCTTGGTTTTGGGTAGATACATACGATGAAAAAAGGGGAGATTCTTACGTGGGACTAATCGACCCTAAGAGCGGTAGGGTTTTAAACGCTGTGATGTCTTTCAATGTGTTTGGATTTAAAGGTAGTCATGCGAAGAAGATGGAAGATGTGCAGAAAGATATAAAGAGAAATAGTGAAGAGTTTCTTAGCTCAATGAGATTTTTAACAGATGATAATAGTATAGGTGGATTTAAAGACTATTATGGTAAGAATTATAAAGAAATAAAAAAAATGCCTCCCAAAGACCTACCCATCTACGGTGTAGTCGTGACAGGGACAACAGAATCACTCAAACAACTACAAGGAGCACCTTATGTGAAAGCGGCTGTTCGAGGAGTGACAGTTGAGAAGCAATAGATGAGAGGGAGTTATGATGAAAGGAATATACGTAATCATTTATATTATTATATTTTTAATCGGAGTATCTTGCTACGTAGAGCAGTACTATGAAGGAGCTATAAGTGAATTTATAAGCGGATTTTGTATGTCGGTAGCTATTTTTATACACGTCATATCAATCATTCTCGTATTACTTCAATTAAAAATAAGAGAAAGAAAAGAAGGTACTTTCTAAAGCACCTTCTTTTTTGCGTTATCCTTATTTTACAAACTGTAATTCTTTCGGAAACTTCGTTAAAATTTCTACGCCATCTTTTGTAATGTAAACATCATCTTCAATACGAACGCCGCCTAAGTTTGGTACGTAAATACCTGGTTCGATTGTGAAGACCATTCCTTCTCGTAATGGTGAGTTGTTACCTTCTTTTACGTCTGGATATTCGTGAACGCTAATGCCAAGTCCATGGCCAAGGCGGTGCGGGAAGAAGTCGCCGTAGCCAGCATCTGCGATTACAGAACGAGCAGCACGGTCGATTTCACTAAATGTTGCGCCTGGTTTACATGATTCAACAGCATGTAATTGACCTTTTAATACAGTTTCATAAATATGTTTTTGGTCGTCGGAAATTTCGCCAAATGCAACTGTACGTGTAATATCAGAGCAATAGCCGTCAATAATTACACCTAAGTCAAATAGGACGAAATCACCGCGCTGCATTTTGTTCGCACCAGGAACGCCGTGCGGAAGTGCAGAGTTTGCACCTGTTAGTACCATTGTGTCAAAGGACATTTTATGTATGCCTTTTTTCTTTAATTCATGCTCGATTGTTGCAAGCACTTCAAGTTCAGTGTGATTCTCTTGAATGGCATTTACCCCAATTTCAACTGCATAATCAGCCATCGCAGCAGCTTCGCGTAAAATCGCAAGCTCTTTTTCGTCTTTAATTAAGCGAAGTTCGCGTACTTTTTCTTCAGCAGGTCTGAACGTTGCTTTTGGGAATAATTGTGATAAGAGCTCGTAACGTTCGACATTTAAATGTTCTTTTTCAATTGCTACTGTACCCGCATCAATGCCGCGTGCTTCAATTGCTTTTGCAATCATATCCCATGGGTTGTCTGTATCTGTATACCCAATAATTTCATGAGTCCAGCCAGCACCTCTCGCATGGCCTTCTTCCATTTTTGGGCAAATTAACATTGGTTCTTTTTCTTGGAATACAAATAGGCCAAGTAGTCTTTCGTGCGGTTCACAGTGGAAATTCGTCATATAGAAGACGCTCGGTGTAGAAGTTAAGAATGCAGCTTCTGTATTTTGTTCTTGCAGCCATTGCATTAATTTTTCTAATCTAGTATTCATAGATTCGCACCTCCGAAATTTTCATTACATGTATAACTTTACATCGAGTGAAAGTATTCTGACAAGCAAATAGATGTTTGAAAAGACAGGAAATTATGAAATCGTGTAGAATAAGAGGTGGAATGAAAACAAAGGAGGGATAAGCAGATGAAAGTATCATATCACGGTCATTCTGTTGTAAAGATTGAAACGAATGGAAAGGTTATTTTAATTGATCCATTTATTACAGGCAATCCGAAAACAGATTTAAAAGTTGAAGATGTAACAGTAGATGCGATTATCCTATCTCATGGTCATGGCGATCATGTTGGAGATACAGTGGAACTAGCGAAGAAACACAATGCGGTTGTCGTTGCACCGTTTGAACTTGCGACATTTTTAGGCTGGAAAGGTGTTCAAACACATCCAATGCATATCGGTGGTTCTCACACGTTTGATTTTGGAACAGTGAAGTTTACACAAGCATTTCACGGTTCTAGCTATGTGGATGAAGAGAATCAAACAATTACATATACAGGAATGCCAGCTGGAATTGTCTTTATGGCAGAAGGAAAAACAATTTATCATGCTGGAGACACTGCACTGTTTTCTGATATGAAATTAATTGGCTCACGTCATGCGATTGACGTGGCATTTTTACCAATTGGGGATAACTTTACAATGGGACCAGAAGATGCCGCGCTTGCAGCGGAATGGGTCGGAGCAAAAGTTGTTGTGCCAATGCACTATAATACATTCCCAGTTATCGAACAAGATCCGCATCAATTTGTCGAGAAACTAACCAGCGGTGTAGGGAAAGTATTAGAAGCTGGGGAAGGTATTGAATTGTAAAAAAAGAAACCTTCATTTTGCGCGGCAAAGTGAAGGTTTTTATGTGTGAGAAGGGTATAATGTAAATGTTATATTTGTTATATCATTTTTAGATTGTGGTGTGTCTGTTTCTATTTCTGTAGTTTCGTTTAACGCTATCGCTACTTTCTTTCCATCCACAAATGCTAACAATATCGCACCGATTAAATTTAAAGCTTTTTTCATATCATATCGCTCCTTTTCTCTTATTTCTTGTTTTCATTGTACGATAAAGAAATGAAACGAACCATCGAATGAGGTGACAAGGAAATTACATTATTGTAAGAAACTTGAATAGATTTGTTATAAAAAAAATAGTACAGATATAGAAACATGAAGTGTAACAGTTTTGGAAATATAGTATACTAAAAATACAACACATGAAGAATTTAGGGAAAAGAAAGTATGGTGAAATTAGTTGGCTACGAAACACAACCAAATTTTGGAGTATATCAACAGTTTGCCAATTGGGCATAAAATTTCTGTGCGCCAAATTGCAAAAGAGCTCGGCGTGAGTGAAGGAACAGCGTATCGTGCAATTAAAGATGCGGAAAATAAAGGATATGTAAGTACAATTGAACGGGTCGGGACAATTCGCATTGAACAAAAAAAGAAAGAAAATATTGAAAAGCTAACATTTGCGGAAGTTGTTAACATTGTCGATGGTCAAGTACTTGGCGGAAGAGAAGGTTTACATAAAACGTTAAATAAATTTGTAATTGGGGCAATGAAACTAGAAGCGATGATGCGCTATACAGAAGCCGGCAACTTACTTATTATCGGAAACCGTACACAAGCACATCAATTAGCACTTGAAGAGGGCGCAGCTGTACTCATTACAGGTGGATTTGATACGGAAGAACATGTGAAGAAATTAGCAGATGAGTTAAAGCTTCCAATTATTTCTAGTAGCTATGATACATTTACAGTAGCCACGCTTATTAACCGTGCTATTTATGATCAACTTATAAAAAAAGAAATTGTTCTTGTTGAAGATATTTTAACACCAATTGAAGAGACGGTATGTTTACAACCGAATGATACAGCAGAAAGATGGCATAAGTATAATGAAGAAACGATGCATGGCCGTTATCCGATTGTAGATGAAACAAATAAAGTGCTAGGTATTGTAACGTCTAAAGATATGATTGGTGTAGCAAAAGACACACCAATTGAAAAAGTAATGACAAAACATCCGATTACTGTAAACGGAAAAATGTCTGTTGCAGCAGCGGCACGTATGATGGTGTGGGAAGGGATTGAACTTCTTCCTGTTGTTGACGATAGCAATACATTGCAAGGGATTATTAGTCGTCAAGATGTGCTCCAAGCACTCCAAATGATTCAGCGTCAGCCGCAAGTTGGAGAAACGATTGATGATATTGTAACAAATCAATTTGTGAATCAGAAAGAAGCAAAACAAGATCACGCATATCATTTTTCTGTTACTCCGCAAATGACAAATTCAATTGGAACTTTGTCGTACGGCGTATTCACAACAATTGTGACAGAAGCGACCAATCGTGTACTGCGCGCGCTGAAAAAAGGTGACATAATTGTTGAAAATTTAACCATTTACTTTGTAAAACCGGTTCAAATTGACAACATTGTATCTGTCCATCCGAAAGTATTAGAAATTGGCCGGAAATTTGGTAAGGTTGAAGTAGAAGTACATCATGAAAGTAGTGTTGTTGGAAAAGCATTACTGATGGTTCAGTTGATTGATCGTTAAGTGGGGAAAGCTGCCAGTAAGGGTGGCTTTTCTTGTATAAACAAATATCTGAATTTTCTGTCGTGCGATATGATGGAAGAAGGAGGGCGTGTGTATGTTATTTGCTAGCATTGCACTTTTTTACTTTCTCATTATGATTCCGATTCAATACTCCTATATATCTGGTTTGAAAGAACGAATGAAAAGAACAGGCCTTACGCAAAATGAGTTATATGAAAAGATGTCATTTGAAGAAGAACAGGCGCATTTCAATTTACAAGGAAACTTGTTTAACTTACCGTCGTCTCTTGTTGCAAGTTATATATATAAATTGCGTCATCGTTAATATAAAAAGAAGAAGGAGCTGACTCAAAAGACACATAAGTGCCTTTTGAGTCAGTCCTTTCTTCCGTTATCGACCGTTCTTTGCAATATATCGGCGCTTCGACACGATAGAAAGACCCTTCGATGATATTCGACATACAAGTAGTCAATCCGCTGAGCTGACTCATACTGAAAAGTGAAAGGAGTTGACTAAAAAATGGACTTTTTAGTCAACTCCTTTTTCATTGAATTGCAATGCCGAATTCACGTAAAGCAAGTGCTCGAAAAGTTTGCGTATCAATCGTTTGTTTAGATTTCTGTTTTTCTTTTATTACGGTATATGTTTTGTCTGTGAGTGTAATGTGACCGTCGTCTGTTCGTTTTGTAAGCAATGGTGATTTATTAAAGGGTGACTTTTCGTGGTGGGTTATAATCTGTTTGGCGTTTTGTAAGGCTGTTTCATCAATCCGTGCTAGAAAGAAATCATAGCCAATTTCTAGCTTGCCGTCTTGATATTTTTCAAATGAGTATTCTCCGAAAGTTGTTTCTTTCTTTTGAATACGGTATATACCAGTTGGAGAAGTTATTGTTTCCCCTGTAAACGGAAGAGGTTGCAGAGCATGATGGGAACCGAAACCAACATCGATTAAGTATCGCTGTCCATTATGATGTAGAATCGTTGCAAAGTGTGTTTGGATGAGCCAATTTTCTTCGTTGCTAAAAACAGTCCCTCCAATTAAATGAACGTCAAATCCTAGTTCTTTTAAAGCGTAGTAAAATAAAGGATTCAGTTCATAGCAAACACCGCCGCGGCGATTGTCTATTATTTTTCTTTTTACATCTTCAAAGGTAATATGAACGTTTTCGTTTTGGATAATGCTCATATTTTCAAATGGTATATGCTTCGCAAATTGAGATTGTAACGTACAAATATCTTCAAAAGTCACATCTTGTTTTTCATATTGAATTCGGTTGAAAAAATCGTTTAGAAAGGTGTTCATTTCCTCTCACTTCAATTATTTTTGTAACTGCTCAGCTTCCTCAATCGCAAGCGGTAAGAAATGTTTATATTGGCGAATGCCGTTATAAATACTAGCTCCGCCAATGATTGCAAATAAAACGCCAACGATAATACGGGTCGTTGAAATTTCTAGGAAAAATTGATTTACACCAAATAAGGCAACAAATAACCCGAGTGCAATGGCTGATTTTCCTGCAAGCCATCCTTTCTCCATAGAACGGTTTGTACGAAAATATTTTGTTTTGTAGAAGAGATACAACATAAATGTAACGATAATACAAAAGACTAATACTGGCATGACCTCAATCCCCCATCTATTTGTACGTTATTTATTTGTAACTACTCAGCCATACATTTCATTTAGAAGTTTGGTAAGGGATAAGATTTAAGTAGAAATACGCCCATTATTACCTATGGAAAATTATTTTCATTTTTCAGCATATAGATTGCTGCCATGAAAATAAAAATGGACCTACAACTTGCTGCATTGCTTTGTTTTAAAACTTTGCGCGTGGCAGAAAAAGGAACTGACCGCTACTAAACATCGCCAGATCCTCTCGCCCATTTAAAAAAA
>NZ_JBALLY010000052.1:0-2516 GCF_036963045.1 Bacillus sp. JJ864
CATATTTATTTTTGATTTATTCCTTTTGGAAGCTCTCCATTTGGACTAATCAGTGCTGCAGAAAAGTCATCTGTGAACATATTACGAATCAATGTATCTACATTAGCTTTTGTAACACTGTTTACACTTTCGATAATTTCATCTAAAGAACGGTGTTTTTTTAGAAGTAATTCATTTTTACCATTGCGGCTCATTCGACTATTTGTACTTTCTAAACTTAACATAAGATTTCCTTTTAGTTGCTCTTTACTGTTAAGTAATTCTTTTTCTGTAATACCTGTATTTTTTAATGTATCAAGTGTTTGTTGAATTGTTTCGTACAACATATCAAGTTGCTGATTGCCCGTTCCTCCGTAAATTGTTAACATCCCTGTATCTTCATAAGAAGAATGATAAGAAAATACAGAGTACGCTAACCCACGTTGCTCGCGCACTTCTTGGAACAAACGACTACTCATACTGCCGCCTAGAATATTATTCAATACAATCAGATTATAAATACTTTCATCACCCATCTGTAATCCTTTAAATCCTAAACATAAATGAGCTTGTTCTGTCTCTTTTTTGCGTGCTACTTTATTTGGATGAAAAATAGGGCTATGTACTTGTTCACGGTTTGTTGTTCCTTCATAATCTCCGAAATATTGTTCAACGATTTGAACAAATGATTCATCAATGTTACCAGCAATTGAAACAACGACATTTTCTGGCGTATAATGATTTTTCATGTATTCACGAAGCGTATCACCTGTAAACGTTTCAAGTGTTTGCTCTGTTCCTAAAATAGGATATGCCAGCGGGTGCATCTCATACGTCGCTTTCGTTAACATATCATGAACAATATCATCTGGCGTATCTTCATACATTTTAATTTCTTCAAACACAACGTTTTTTTCTTTTTTCAATTCTTCTTCAACAAATGTTGAATTAAAGAACATATCCGCTAAAATATCAAGTGCGTATTTTGCATGCTCATCTAACACTTTCGCGTAATAACATGTATATTCCTTTGATGTAAACGCATTAACTTGCCCGCCAATGCTGTCGAAGGATTCTGCAATTTCTCTAGCACTACGTGTTTTCGTTCCTTTAAAAAACATGTGTTCTAAAAAATGAGAAATCCCATTATTCTTTTCATTTTCATTTCGTGATCCCGCATGAATCCATACTCCAATTGCAACAGAACGTACTGTTGGAATATGTTCCATTACGATTCTTACTCCATTTTTACACGTATATTTTTTGATCAAAAGCCTTCCTCCTATTAACAATTTATCTGTTAAAAGATTCTATTATATAATCATAACAAGTTTAAAGACGAATGTCATGCAAATGTGTTTAATCAATACGCTTTTCATCTACTAAAGCAGATACGTTCCCTACAGTATATCCTTTTTCTTTTAGCTTTGAAATCAATGTATCAAGCGATTCCGCTGAAGAAGAAGTTGGATGCATTAAAATAATGGCACCGGGATGTACTTTACTTAATACTCTCTGGAGTAACACGTGCGGTTCTGGATGCTTCCAATCAATTGTATCCACTGTCCACATAATCGTTCCCATTTGTAACCTTGCAGCCGTATGAACAACATCGTCACGAAAACTGCCACTTGGAGGTGCAAACCAACGCACTCTTTGATTCGTTGCTGCTTCAATGACTTGATTCGTTTTTTGTAATTGTTCTTGAATTGCAGAAAGCGACAACGTTTTCATATCAGGATGCGTATACGAATGATTTCCCACTTCCTGGTCAGCATCTGCAATCATTTTTGCAAACCGTAAATTTTCTTTTACCCATCTCCCCTCTAGAAAAAAAGTTGCTTTAACATTATGCTTTTGCAGTACCTCTAACATCCGCGAAAGATATTCATTCCCCCAAGCAACATTAATAGTAAGCGCAATCATTTTTTTACTTGGATTCCCCCTATAAATCGGGGCAGGTGATAAGTCTGCTAAATGTACTTTGGGCGATACTTCTCGGTATACCAATTGTTTCTCATCAAAACTTCCCTGCTTCTTCATGTTATTATAGGAAGCTCGTATATCCACTTCTCTCCCGTTATACCCTGGCGTCGCTTTCCACACTTTATCAATACACGCATTTTGCGCTGGAATCGCATACCCTTTTGCTTTTTCTTCAATCTCTTCATACAAACGGTCTTTAGCATATGATATATGCGAAACATGTATAGCGAAGAACCATAATATAAATAAAATAATGCGAATTTTCATAAAGCACCCTCCAATAAAGTAAAACTTCCATCAGTGAAGGACCTTCCATCCCATCGACGAATAGTTAGTCCGATATCCCTTCTATTCTTTTCATGTACACCTCTTTAAACGAAAGTAATCAACAGTTTCTTTTCTTATCATTGTTAATTTAAACGTTCTCATTAAAACTATACTCTGTTATATACAAAAAAACCTTGAGATATATCCCAAGGTTTTTTACATAATAAAAAAGCTAAGGGAATCCCTTAGCTTTTCTTTTGCTTATTCTTGCTCTTGCTCTTGCT
>NZ_JBALLY010000052.1:2574-107000 GCF_036963045.1 Bacillus sp. JJ864
TCTTGCTCTTGCTCTTGCTCTTGCAGCTTCTATTTCTTGCTCTTGCTCTGCAGCTTCTTTTTCTTGCTCTTCTTTAAGCAATACTTTTCGAGATAAGTTTACACGACCTTGTTTATCGATTTCGATAACTTTTACTGAAATCTCATCACCGATTTTCACAACATCTTCTACTTTCCCTACACGTTCAAGTGCTAATTCAGAAATATGAACAAGACCGTCTTTACCACTGAATAATTCAACGAAAGCACCAAACTTTTCAATTCGTTTTACTTTTCCTAAGTAAATTTCACCTATTTGAACTTCACGAACGATATCTTCGATAATTTTCTTCGCTTTTTCATTCATTTCTTGATTAATAGATGAAATAAAGACTGTGCCATCTTGTTCAATATCAATTTTTACGCCTGTTTCTTCAATAATCTTGTTAATTTGCTTTCCACTTGGTCCAATAACATCACGGATTTTATCCGGATTAATTGTCATTGTCACAATCTTAGGAGCATATTGAGATAACTCCGTACGTGGCTCAGCAATAACAGATAACATATGATCTAAAATGTGCATACGTCCAACTTTTGCTTGTTGCAATGCTTCTTCTAAAATTTCACGTGATAACCCTTCAATTTTAATATCCATTTGAAGTGCCGTTACACCTTTAGCTGTACCTGCTACTTTAAAATCCATATCACCTAAGTGATCTTCCATACCTTGGATATCCGTTAAAATTGTGTAATGGTCACCAGACTTCACAAGTCCCATTGCAATACCAGCAACTGGAGCTTTAAGCGGAACACCTGCATCCATCATCGCTAAAGTGCTACCACAAATACTTGCTTGTGAAGTAGAACCATTTGATTCTAATACTTCTGATACAAGACGTACTGTATACGGGAAGTCCTTTTCAGATGGAATAACTGGCTCAAGGGCACGTTCACCTAATGCACCATGACCGATTTCACGACGACCTGGGCCGCGCATTGGTCTCGTTTCCCCGACACTAAAGGACGGGAAGTTATAATGATGCATGAAGCGTTTTGATTCTTCTACACCAAGACCATCTAAAATTTGTACATCGCCTAATGCTCCTAATGTACAAATACTTAATGCTTGTGTTTGTCCACGTGTAAACAAACCAGAACCATGCGTACGAGATAAAATTCCTACTTCTGATGCTAGAGGACGAATTTCATTACCTTTACGTCCATCTGGGCGAATTTTTTCAACTGTAATAAGACGACGTACTTCTTCTTTTACAATTTTATATAGAATTTCATTTACTTGTCCTAATGTTTCAGCATCAGCTTCTTGCGCCTCATAATGCTGGGTAATACGCTTTTTCACTGCATTAATTGCATCTTCACGTGCATGTTTTTCGTGTACTTGAATTGCTGCATGCATATCTTGCTCTGCCATCTCACGTACAGTTTGATCAAGCTCAGCGTTCACTTCATATAACTGAACTTCCGTTTTTTCTTTTCCAACTGCTTGTACAATTTCTTCTTGGAAAGCAATTAGACGTTTAATTTCTTCATGACCAAACATAATTGCTTCTAACATTGTTTCTTCAGGCACTTGGTCTGCTCCTGCTTCTACCATGTTAATAGCATCTTTTGTTCCAGCAACAACAAGGTGAATATCACTTTGCTCTTGTTGTTCAACTGTTGGATTAATAATAAATTCGCCGTCAATACGACCAACCGTCGCACCAGCAATCGGCCCTTCAAATGGAATATCTGAAATCGATAACGCCAATGAAGAACCAAGCATAGCTGCCATTTCTGAAGAACAATCTTGATCCACACTCATTACAATGCTGACTACTTGTACTTCATTACGGAAACCATCAGCAAAAAGAGGACGAATCGGACGATCAATTAAACGGCTCGCTAAAATTGCTTTCTCACTTGGACGACCTTCACGTTTAATAAAGCCGCCTGGAATTTTCCCTACTGCATATAAACGTTCTTCATAGTTTACTGTTAATGGGAAGAAATCTACATTTTTTGCCTCTTTTGATGCAGTTGCTGTAGATAGAACTGCTGTGTCGCCATATCTTACTAATACTGCTCCATTTGCTTGTTTTGCAAGCTGACTTGTTTCAATCGTTAGCTGGCGACCAGCCCAATCTATCGAGAAGACTTGCTTTTCTTGACTCATTTAAGTACCCCTCTCAATTTAAAATATTCAATTCTTCTATGTAAATGGATAATATATCACAATATTCTTCCTCTAGTATTACCGAAAATTCAGTAAGCTATCAAGAGTAGAAGATATATTTTTACCTAACAAAAAAGCGGGAATATTCCCGCTTCTTTGACTATCGACGTAATCCAAGCTTTGTGATTAGTTCACGGTAGCGAGTGATGTCATTGTTACGAAGGTAAGTAAGTAAGTTACGACGTTTACCAACCATCTTTAAAAGACCGCGACGTGAATGATGATCTTTCTTGTGAGTACGTAAGTGCTCATTTAGAGTGTTAATTTGCTCCGTTAGGACAGCAACTTGAACTTCTGGAGAACCAGTATCAGTCTCATGAGTTCTAAATTGTGCAATGATTTCGTTTTTACGCTCTTGTGTTAAAGCCATCCTATTTCACCTCCTAAATAGTAAATCCCCAGTTACCTAGCAAACGTCGGTGAGTCGTAATGCCAAGCAATGGTTATTGTAAAGTACATAAGATAGAATACTACTTTTCATTAGAAAAAGCAAGTATATTATTTGCACGGCTAAAATAATCTTCTGCCGTTCTCTTATCTTTTGCAATTTGTGCAACTAACTCATCTATTCCGTTAAACTTTTTTTCTTCACGAATGCGTATGTGCCACTCTACAACAACAGCCTCATCATATATATCACGCTGAAATTCAAAAAGATGCACTTCAATAGAAAGCTGCTTTTCATTTTCCTTAAAAGTAGGTTTATATCCAATATTACATACACCTTCATGCCACTCATCATTCACGTTCATTCTAACGGCATATACACCAACAGGCGGCAAAAGATATTCATCATTTAAAGCCACATTTGCTGTTGGAAAGCCAATTTGGCGACCTCGCTTATCTCCATGAACAACTGTACCTTCAACTGTATATGGTCTGCCTAAAATAGCTGGAATTCGTTCCATTTCTCCGTTACGGATATGTTTTCGTAATAATGTGGAACTTACTTTTTCTTCTTGAAATTCTACTTTTTCAATCACGGTTTGTGTAAACTCCCCTCTTGCATGAAATGGTAAAGTTTCCATCGTCCCTTTTCCTAAACGTCCGTACGAATAATCAAAACCAGCTACAACATGTTTTGCATTCAGCCCAATAATATAATCATCTACAAATTGTTGTGGCAGTAAATTTGCAAATGCTTCGTCAAATTTCACAACATATAAAATATCAATTCCTAAACTTGCAATCACTTTTTCTTTACTTCGTAAAGGCGTAATATACTCTACATGCGCTTCCTTTTTCCCTAATACAACAGACGGATGCGGATGAAAAGTCATCACAGCACTTTTAATACCTCGTTCTTCTGCAACCTTTTTCGCAGTACGAATGACACGTTGATGACCTAAATGAATACCATCAAAATAGCCTAATGCCAGCACAGTAGGCTCTATTTCCGTTTTGTTTAATGCATGGGGATGAGTTAAATGAATGAGTTTCACGCTTGAATTCACCTTTTTCTGTAATAATCCTTCCAATTATTCATTATAGCTGTAATTCTTGATTATTCACAAGTACTTTCATCGGTTTCAACATTCCTGAATGTTTTGGGTGATGTTCATAAATCGCTAAGCAGCGTGCCTTTTCATCAAAAACTGTAATAAATGGCGCCGTCACTTGTTCCTTATTCGGTAAAAACATACCATTCTTCACTTTTTCTGCTTGTTCCCTACTTACAACCATTTTTGGAAACTTACATAATGCTTCATCAATCGAAATGAAGATTGATTCCACTGTTCCATTTTGCACGTTTTGTTCAATTTCTTCAAATGATATGCAATCTTCTAATTTAAACTCTCCTGATGCTGTTCTCACAAGATCGGACATATGCGCCGGAAATCCAAGCTTTTCCCCAATCATAACAGCTAATGTTCTTACGTATGTTCCTTTACTACAAGTCACTCGGAAACGGAAGGAAATTGTCTCTCCTTCAAATAATTCACGGTTATCAAGTAAAATGAATTCATGAATCGTAATTGTACGAACCGGACGCTCTACTTCTATTCCCGCCCTTGCATATTCATATAGTTTCTTTCCATTCACTTTTACAGCCGAATACATTGGTGGTACTTGTTCGATTGTTCCTGTTAAGCCAGCTAATACTGATTCTACCTCTTCACGGGTAATAACACGATTGACATCTTGCTTTGCAACAACTTCACCTGAAGCATCTTCTGTAGTCGTCGAAAATCCTAGCGTAACTTCACCTTCGTACGTTTTTGTTTCACTCGTTAAAAATTGCGCAATTTTCGTAGCACGCCCTACACAAATTGGTAATACCCCTGTCACATCCGGGTCTAAAGTTCCTGTATGCCCTATACGTTTCTCTCTTAATATTTTTCTTAATTTAAATACACAATCATGTGATGTCATCCCTTTTGGTTTATGTAATAGTACTACACCTTCCATATATTCACCTCATCGTTATACTTTTGTGTACTAGACTTATTTCAGATTGAAAAAATGGATAGACAAATGTCTATCCATTATTCTTCACGTTTACCTTCTTTATTAATTTCATGTAAAAGTGTATCAATTCGATGACCATATCCAATCGATTCATCAAATTCAAAGGAGATTTCAGGTGTTTTCCGAAGACGAATACGCTGTCCAATTTCGGAACGAATAAAACCTTTTGCCTTCGCTAAGCCTTTTAATGTATTTGCTTTCTGTTCTTCGTCTCCTAAAACAGAAATGTATACTTTGGCAATTTGTAAATCTCCACTTACTTGTACATCTGTTACTGTTACAAATCCAACACGTGGGTCTTTAATTTTACGACTAATAATGTCGCCTAATTCTTTTTTCATTTGTTCGCCCACACGGTTTGCACGTAGTTTCATAACTATTCACCTCATTCAATACCATTCCAATTGTGTTATCGTACGTTCAATTTCAGGAAATGAATCAATGTAGGCAAGTACACGATTCATTTCTTTTTCGCACACAACACGATTGGAGGATACGGAAACAATCGCAATTTCTGTACGTTGCCATACATCTTGATGTCCAACTTCTGAAACAGATACATTGTAACGCTGTTTTACACGAGTTAAAACACGCTGTAAAATTGCTCGTTTCTCTTTTAAAGAATGCACATCATAAACTATACATTCGAATGAGAGTGAAGCGATAATCATCGCTTCACTTCTTCCATAATGTACGCCTCAATGATGTCCCCTTCTTTAAGATCATTATATCTTTCAATTGTGATACCACACTCATAATTTTGTGCAACTTCTTTTACGTCATCTTTGAAACGTTTTAACGTATCAAGCTGTCCTTCGAAAATAACTACGCCATCACGAATGATACGTACGCCGCTATCACGTGTAATTTTACCGTCTGTTACGTAACATCCTGCAATTGTTCCAACTTTCGTTACTTTAAACGTTTGACGAACTTCTGCTTGACCAATTACTTTTTCTACGAATTCAGGATCTAGCATACCTTGCATTGCAGCTTCGATCTCTTCGATTACTTTATAAATAATGCGGTGCAAACGAATATCAACGTTTTCTAATTCAGCTGTCCGCTTCGCATTGACATCAGGACGTACGTTAAATCCAATTACAATTGCATTAGATGCAGAAGCTAAAATAATATCAGATTCTGTAATTGCACCTACGCCAGTATGGATAATTTTCACTTTTACGCCTTCAACATCAATTTTTCGAAGTGATGCTGCCATTGCTTCCACAGAACCTTGTACGTCTGCTTTCACAATCAAGTTAATTTCTTTTACATCGCCTTCTTTAATTTGTTGGAATAAATCTTCAAGGCTTAATTTAGATTTTTCACCACGCTGTGCAACCAATGCTTGTTGTGCACGTGATTCACCGATTTGACGTGCTTTCTTCTCATCAGCAAATGCCATAAAGCGATCTCCTGCTTGTGGTACTTCATTTAAACCTGTAATCTCAACAGGAGTAGACGGACCAGCAACTTTTACACGACGACCAATATCATTTACCATCGCACGAACACGGCCGAATGATGTACCAACAACGATTGGATCTCCTACTCGAAGTGTACCGTTTTGTACAAGTAATGTCGCAATTGTTCCTTTACCTTTATCAAGCTGCGCTTCAATTACTGTACCAGTTGCATAACGATTTGGATTTGCCTTATATTCTTCTACTTCACTTACAAGAAGAATCATTTCTAACAAGTTGTCAATTCCTTCACCTTTAATAGCAGCGATTGGTACGAAAATTGTATCACCGCCCCAAGCTTCTGGAACTAATTCGTACTCAGTTAGCTCTTGCATTACACGGTCTGGATTTGCTGATGGTTTATCCATTTTATTTACAGCAACAATAATTGGTACTCCAGCTGCTTTCGCATGGTTAATCGCTTCAACCGTTTGTGGCATAACACCGTCATCAGCTGCTACAACAAGGATTGTAATATCCGTAACTTGTGCACCACGTGCGCGCATTGTTGTAAACGCCGCGTGACCTGGTGTATCTAAGAATGTAATTTTCTTGTCATTTACTTCAACTTGGTATGCACCAATATGCTGCGTAATTCCGCCAGCTTCACCAGCAGTTACTTTCGAATTACGAATAGAGTCAAGTAACGTTGTTTTACCATGGTCAACGTGTCCCATAATTGTAACAACTGCTGGACGCTCTTTTAAGTTTTCTTCGTTATCTTGTTCGTCCATAAACGTTTCAAATTCTGTTTCACTTACAATTACTTCTTCTTCTACTTCAATACCGTAATCGCTCGCAATTAACGCAATTGTATCTTTCTCTAAATCTTGGTTAATTGTTGCCATGATTCCAAGCATAAAGAGCTTTTTAATAATTTCAGATGGCTCTTTACTTAATTTTTTCGCAAGTTCACCTACTGTAAGCGTGCCAGAGAAAGTGATTTTGTCTGGTGTTTCTACTACTTGCGTTTGTTGTCTTCCAGCAAAGTTTTCTTGACGTTTGTCTTGATTCCCTTTGCCTTTTTTCTTATTCTTATTGCTGTTCTTTTTGCTGCGAACAACTTTTTCTTCTACTTCAAACTCATCTGCAACAGAAGGTTTTTCTGCTCCATCATTATACTGATTATCTAACTTGTTTACTACTTCGTCATCTAACATCGCCATATGATTCGATACCTCAATATTCATTTCTTTTAGTTTTGTAATAATATCCTTACTTGAGATATTGTGTTTTTTTGCATATTCGTATACTCGAATTTTACTCATACCTTCACCCCCGGTAAGTTGTATCGAGCATGCTAAGCAGCTTCTTAGCAAAGCCGTCATCTAACACCGCTACAACGACTCGTTCTTCTCTCCCAATCGCATGCCCTAACTCTTGTCGATTTTCGACCTTTCTCATTGGTACGTTGTAGAACGTTGTTTTGTCCGTAATGCGCTTTGTTGTATTTGCTGACGCATCTTCAGAAAGCAATACGAGCTTTGCTTTACCGCCTCGAACTTCTTTTAAAACAAGCTCTTCACCCGATATAATCTTTCGAGCCCGATTAGCCAGCCCTAAAAACGATTTCCAATTGGACACTTACTTCGACTCCTTCTCAACAAGCTCAATTAGCTCTTCATAAAGAGAGTCATCAATTTTCGCTTTTAGGTGATGTTCCAAGACATTCTTCTTTTTCGCCTGAGAAATGCATTCTTTATCTTTTGACAAATATGCACCGCGTCCTGATTGTTTACCTGTTAAATCAATCGACACGACTCCCTCCTTGGAACGAACAATGCGAATGAGCTCGCGTTTTGATTTCATTTCTTGTGTTACCACACATTTTCGTAACGGAACTTTTCGATTGCTCACGTTCATCACCTCTATTCGATTTCATCTTCAGCAGAATCGAATGCGATCATCATATCTTCTTCTGTTAAAAGTCCTAGTTGTTTCGCATCAGACTCGCTTTTAATATCAATTTTCCAGTTTGTTAATTTCGCTGCAAGTCGTGCGTTTTGACCACGCTTACCAATTGCTAAGGAAAGTTGATGATCTGGAACAATTACAGTAGTTGCTTTGTCTTCTTCGTTCACAAGCACTTTTACAACTTGTGATGGACTCAATGAATTTGCTACATATTCAATTGGATCATTTGACCAGCGAACAATATCAATTTTTTCACCCTTTAGCTCATCTACGATGCGTTGTACACGTTGTCCTTTCGGTCCTACGCAAGAACCTACTGGATCTACATCTACATTTTCAGAGTAAACAGAGATTTTAGAACGATCTCCAGCTTCACGTGCTACAGAACGAATTTCTACAGTTCCATCGTAAATTTCTGGAACTTCAATTTCAAACAGACGCTTTAAAAGGCCTGGATGCGTACGTGACACATAAATTTGCGGACCTTTTGTAGTTTTCTCTACTTTTGTAATGAAAACACGGATGCGATCATGCGGTTTATACTGTTCGTTTGGCATTTGCTCACTTACCGGTAAAAGTGCTTCTACTTTCCCTAAACTTACATAAATAAAGCGAGCATCTTGACGTTGTACAATACCAACCATAATGTCTTCTTCACGGTCGCTAAACTCAGAATAAATCACGCCACGTTCCGCCTCACGTACACGCTGCGTCACAACTTGTTTTGCTGTTTGTGCTGCAATACGTCCGAAATCTTTTGGCGTTACTTCAATCTCTAATACGTCGCCTTCTTGGTAGTTTGGATTAATTTGTCTTGCTTTTTCAACAGAAATTTCAAGACGTGGGTCAAATACATTTTCCACTACATCCTTACGCGCTAATACTTGAATAGTCCCAACTTCAGGATTGAAGCTAACGCGAACATTTTGCGCTTGATTGAAATTTCGTTTATAAGCAGAAATTAAAGCTGCTTCAATAGCATCAATAATAATATCTTTGCTAATACCTTTTTCTTGTTCTAATACGAGCAAAGCATCTAACAACTCAGTGCTCATGAAGATCCCCCTTCTTACTAAAACGTAACTGCAAGTCGCGCATTGGCAACTTTATCCATTGGAATTTGGATTTCTTTTTTACGTGTTTTAATTGTTAATAGTAATGTAATTGTTGTTCCATCATATGCAAGTAGCTTTCCTTCAAACATTTTCTCACCATCGATTGGCTCGTATGTTTTAATTGCAACTTGTTTGTCTACTGCTTGGTGGAAATCTTTTTCTTTCTTTAATGGACGCTCCGCTCCTGGGGAGGATACATCTAAAAAGTAAAGATGAGGAATTGGATCCTCTTTATCTAAAGCTTCACTTAATCGCTCACTTACCGCACCGCATTCCTCAATATCTACTCCTGTATCAGAGTCAATGGATACGCGTAAAAACCAATCTTTTCCTTCTTTCACATACTCTACATCTACAAGCTCAAGGCCAAGCTCTTCGACAATTGGCTGCGCAAGTGCTTCAACAACTTCTGTAACTTTCTTATCCATAAACAGCCTCCTTTCTGCCGCCATGTAACAGTTGAAAGACTTCATCCTGCGTACTTTTAACCAATGCAGTTTGTATATTCTTTCTCGTTAGCTAACAAAAGCCCCTGCTAATAAGCAGGGAATATCTGTCTTAGTATTACCAAATTTAAGAAGTAAAACTTGTAACAAAATATGTATATACGACAGAAGCGTCTACGTAAATTTTAGACGCAGAAACATATATAGTAAAACGAAAGAGTGGGTTTCCCCACTCTTTTTTTCACAAAATATACATGACATGGTTATCTCGCTACCTAGTATAGCATAGCAACCATGGTTTTGCAAAGACTTTTCCTATCCATTAGAACAGTGATAACTGGTTTTGATCTGGTAGTTCTCCTAAACAACCCTGACTATCTAAATACTCAATAATTGTTTTGGAAATCTTACTGCGCTGTTGTAAATCCTCTTTCGATAAAAATTCGCCATTTTCACGTGCTGCTACAATATTTAATGCCGCATTTGTACCAAGACCAGGTATTGCATTAAATGGTGGAATCAATGTATTTCCATCAATAATAAAGTCAGTTGCACTAGAGCGATATAAATCAACCTTTTGGAATGAGTAACCACGTTCACACATTTCCAGTGTCATTTCTAATACTGTTAATAAGCTTTTCTCTTTCGGCGATGCATCTAATCCTTTTTGCGCAATTTCATCAATTTTAACGCGGATAGATGCTGAACCTTTAACCATCGCCTCTAAATCAAAATCATCGGCACGAACTGTGAAATATGCCGCGTAGAATAACAATGCAAAATGTACTTTGAAATACGCAATGCGCACAGCCATGAGCACATATGCTGCCGCATGGGCCTTCGGGAACATGTACTTAATCTTTTTACATGAATCAATATACCATCCCGGCACATTATTATTGCGCATTTCCTCTTCCCACTCTGGAGGTACACCTTTCCCTTTACGTACAGATTCCATAATTTTAAACGCTAAAGATGGTTCTAAACCTTGGTAAATTAAATACACCATAATGTCATCACGACAACCGATTACTTCACTCAGTGTACATGTGCCATCATAAATGAGTTCATTTGCATTTCCAAGCCATACATCTGTACCGTGAGATAGTCCAGAAATTTGGACAAGCTCTGAGAATGTCGTCGGCTTTGTTTCCTCTAACATTTGGCGAACGAATTTTGTACCAAATTCCGGGATACCAAGTGTACCTGTTTTACAGTTAATTTGTTCTTCTGTTACACCAAGTGATTCTGCACCTGAGAAAATTTTCATTACTTCTGGATCATCGGTTGGAATCGTCTTCGGATCAACTCCACTTAAATCTTGAAGCATACGAATCACTGTCGGATCATCGTGTCCAAGTATATCAAGTTTTAATAAGTTATCATGAATAGAATGGAAATCAAAATGTGTAGTTCTCCATTCTGCTTCTAAAGAATCTGCTGGATATTGAATCGGTGTAAAGTCAAAGACATCCATGTAATCCGGCACTACGATAATACCACCTGGATGTTGTCCTGTCGTTCTTTTAACACCAGTACACCCTGATACAAGACGATCTACCTCTGCTCCTCGTATCGTTAAATTATGGTCTGAAGCATAGCCTTTCACATAACCATACGCGGTCTTTTCTGCAACGGTACCTATTGTTCCAGCACGATATACATTCCCTTCACCAAACAGTACTTTCGTATAGTTATGGGCACGAGGCTGGTATTCTCCTGAGAAGTTCAAATCAATATCCGGAACCTTATCTCCTTTAAAACCAAGGAACGTTTCGAACGGAATATCATGACCGTCTTTTTTATATGCAGTTCCGCAATTTGGACAATCTTTATCAGGTAAATCAAATCCAGAACCGACTGAACCATCATTAAAGAACTGCGATTGCTTACAATTTGGACAAACATAATGCGGCGGCAATGGGTTTACCTCTGTAATCTCCATCATTGTCGCAACAAACGATGAACCAACCGATCCACGGGAACCAACAAGATAGCCGTCAACAAGAGATTTCTTTACTAACTTATGTGAAATCAAATAAATAACAGCAAATCCATGTCCAATAATACTTTTCAATTCTTTTTCTAGACGGGCTTCTACAATTTTTGGGAGTTCATCTCCGTAAATACTTCGAGCCATTTCGTAACTCATATCCCGCGTTTCATCATCTGCACCTTCAATTTTTGGAGTATAAAGGTCATCTTTTACAGGCTTTACATCACCAATCATCGATGCAACTTTTTGCGTATTTGTTACAACAATTTCTTTTGCTTTCTCTTCTCCTAAGAAGGAAAAACAGTCTAACATTTCATCTGTTGTTCGGAAATAAACAGGCGGCAATGAATGACGATTTAATGGATTCGCTCCGCCTTGCGAACTCACTAAAATTTTCCGATACATTGCATCTTCTGGATTTAAATAATGAACATTTCCTGTTGCAACAACAGGCTTATCTAACGTTTCACCTAACTTTACTAAGTTAGAAATAATTGTTTTTAATTGACCTTCATCACGAACAAGCTCAAGCTCTACCAAATGTCGTAACACTTCTGGAGGCATTACCTCAATGTAATCATAAAACTGAGCAATTTCCTCTACTTCTTCTGGTGCCTTTTGCATCATCGCTTCAAATACTTCACCTTTATCGCAAGCTGTACCGACTAAAATACCTTCGCGATACTTCTTTAATAAAGAACGTGGGATACGGGGTACACGGTAGAAATATTGAAGATGCGCGTAAGAAACAAGCTTATATAAGTTCTTCAGCCCTTCATCCGACGTTGCAAGCAGTGTCACATGACTTGGACGTCCACGCTTATACGCATCTCCTTGTCCCATACTATCATTTAACTGGTCGTGATATTCAAAGCCTTTTTCGATTACACTTTTTAGCATTTTCACAAGCAAATATCCAGTTGCTTCTGTATCATAAATCGCACGGTGATGTTGTGTTAATTCAATATCAAGCTTTTTACATAACGTATTTAAACGATGGTTTTTCATCTCTGAAAATAAGAAACGCGCCAACTCTAACGTATCGATAACTGGATTTTTCGTTTTTTCTAATCCGCTTTTCTTAAATCCAACATTTAAGAACCCCATATCAAAGCTTGCATTATGGGCTACAAGTGTATGATTCCCAATCCACTGTTCAAACTTTTTAAATACTTCTTCTACTTCCGGTGCATCCGTTAGCATATCATCTGTAATACCCGTTAATTCAATGATTGTTGCTGATAGCGGCTGATGCGGATTTGCAAAGGATTCAAAACGATCGATAATTTCTCCGCCTTTTATTTTCACAGCAGCGAGCTCAATAACCGTATCATATACTGCTGATAACCCTGTTGTCTCAACGTCGAATACAACATATGTTTCATCTGCGAGTAATCGGTGTTCCTCATTATAAGCAATTGGTACCCCGTCATTCACAAGATTCGCTTCTACACCATAAATCACTTTAATTCCCGCTTTTTTTCCAGCAGAATACGCTTCTGGAAAGGATTGTGCAACAGCATGGTCTGTTACAGCTATGGCTTCATGTCCCCATTTTGCCGCTTGACTCACAAGTGTAGATGCAGATGTTACAGCATCCATTTGACTCATCGGCGTATGCATATGCAGCTCTACCCTTTTTTCTCCTTCTGGCGCTTTATCTTTACGAGATGGTCCTGTTATTTCATTAATATCGTTTGCAATCATGACTAAATCTCGAACAAAAGTATCATTTTGAACGGATCCGCGTGCTTTCACCCACATTCCCTTTTTCAATGATTGTAAGAGTGGAATATCTTCTTTATCGCGTGAAAACATTTTAATCATAATGGAATCGGTGTAATCAGTTATCTTTAATGTCAATAACGTACGTCCGCTTCGCAGTTCTTTCGTTTCAACATGAAATACATAACCTTGTACTGTTTTTCTTCGTTCCTCGTCTTGAATTTCACGAAGTGCTGTAATTTCTTCATCAGGCTTAATCAAATATCCAAGAACAATCGGTCCTTCATGCACCATTTCATTTTGTTCTTCCGCCTGACGTTTCGCCATTTCTTCCATCGCTTGCATCACACGCTGACGATCTTCTTCTTGTGTTTGTTCACGAAACTTTTGAACTTCCTCATCATTTTGCTTCACATTTGTTTCAAGCTGAAAACGTGGAAACCCAAATAATTCATATTGATCTCCAATAGGTTTCGCAAGATTTTTCTTTACCGTCTGTGCTTCTAAATCGTTATTTACATCTAATAACAACTTTAAACCATTCGTGTGAGGCGGCTTCGCTTTTAAGTAAGCAAACATTGGAGAAAATGCAATTTTATTTGTACAAATTGGCCAATAAGCTTGGACATCTTCTTCAGTATAATTCTTATTTTCTGTCTCTAACATAAAAGCTGTTTTCGCAATATGTGAAAATGATCGCTGCAACTGCGCTTCCAATAATTCATATACTTGCGCTGGTAAAATACGCGGAACTTGTAAATAAAAACACCAACTCTTATTCCCCTTATCAACAAGTAATTTTTGAATACCACCACCTTGTAAATATTCATTTACAAGATTTTCAGGAATTTGCAATTGTTCAAGCAAAATTCGAAAACGTTCTTGTTGTTCGTTTGTTAACGACATATGCAGCCTCCTTTCATCGTATCAAGAAATCTTTTTGCTCTTCTCATAGCAAGAGAAGGTACCTCATTTTGAGGTACCTCTTCTTATTTTAAAATATTTGCAATGTATGTGTGAAGTTCGTCGACTTTCACTTCTGCAGCTTCATTTGTTGCACGTACTTTTACTTCAACAATACCTTCATCCGCTTTTTTACCAACTGTTACTCGAACTGGAAGACCGAATAAATCTGCATCAGCAAATTTTACACCGGCACGCTCTGTACGGTCATCTAATAACACTTCATATCCTTGCTCTTTTAATGAACTGTAGATATTTCCGCCCACTTCACGCTGTGCATCAGATTTCATATTTACTGGAATCACGTGTACATGGAATGGTGCAACTGCTTTTGGCCATACTAAACCATTCTCATCATTAAATTGCTCAGCAATTGCCGCAACTGTACGAGATACACCAATTCCGTAGCAGCCCATAATGATCGGCTGTGTTTTACCGTTTTCATCTAAGAATGTTGCATTCATTGATTCACTATAACGAGTACCCAGCTTAAATACATGTCCCACTTCAATACCACGAGCAAAACGAATTGTTCCCTCGCCGTCTGGAGAAAGGTCTCCTTCTTGGATAAAACGTAAATCTGTATATTGGCTTACTTTAAAGTCACGTTCTGGATTAACATTCACATAATGGAAACCTTCTTCATTTGCTCCGCAGCATCCATTTACGATAGCTTGCACTGCATGATCAGCAATGATTTCTACTTCTGTTACGCCAATTGGACCTAAAGAACCGACTTCACAGTCTAACAACTCTTTTATTTCTTCATGCGTTGCAAGTTCAACAACAGAAGCACCGTATAAGTTTTTCAACTTCACATCGTTTACTTCATGATCGCCGCGAACGAGCACAACGATAAACTTCTCGTCTACTTTAAAGACCATAGACTTAATACAATTTGTTGCTTCAATATTTAAGAATGCACATACTTCTTCAATTGCTTTTTGATCTGGCGTTGCTACTTTTTCAAGCGCTTTTTCTACTTCACCGCTCTTTTCATAAGAAGCAATAACAGGTGCCATCTCAATATTTGCAGCATAGTCAGATGTATCAGAATATGCGATTGTATCTTCCCCTACATCTGATAATACCATAAATTCATGTGTATCTTTTCCGCCCATCGCTCCAGAATCAGCGATAACAGCACGGAAATTTAAACCGCAACGTGTGAAAATATTAGAGTACGCTTGAAACAGACGGTTATATACTTCGTCTAAACTCTCTTGCGTTGCGTGGAAAGAATATGCATCCTTCATTAAAAATTCTCTTCCGCGCAACAAACCAAAACGAGGTCTTTGCTCATCACGGAATTTTGTTTGAATTTGATAAAGTGTCAAAGGTAATTTCTTATATGACTTAATTTCGTCGCGTACAAGATCAGTAATTACCTCTTCATGCGTTGCTCCTAAAGCAAATTCACGATTATTACGATCATTCATACGCATTAATTCTGAACCATATGAATACCAGCGTCCAGATTCTTGCCATAATTCAGCTGCTTGAAGAGCTGGCATTAACAATTCTACAGCACCAGCTTTCTCCATTTCTTCACGAACAATACGTTCTACTTTATGCAACACTTTCAGACCAAACGGTAAAAAGCTATATATGCCTGAAGCGTTTTGACGCATAAATCCTGCGCGTAATAGAAGCTGATGACTTTTAATTTCCGCATCAGCTGGTACTTCACGCAGTGTAGGACTAAATATCATACTTTGTTTCATTCTATAGCACCTCTTTTATAAGAAAAACTTCCGTATATCATTCCATGTTACCACTAACATCAGTAACATTAATAAAGCAAAACCAATAAAGTGAACCATTCCTTCTTTTTGACGGTCAATCGGCTTCCCGCGGAGCGCTTCAATTAAGAAGAAGAACAGACGCCCTCCATCAAGTGCAGGAACAGGTAATAAATTAAACAAACCAAGATTTATACTTAAAACAGCTGCTAAGCTCATAACACGAATCGTACCATATTCTACAACTTGGTCTGTTAAATTATAAATCCCTACTGGACCAGATAAATCGTTAATAGAAAAATGTCCTGTAACGAGCTGTATAAGTGAGACAAATATGAGCTTTGTCCATCTATATGTTTCTTCAAACCCCGATTTGATTGAACCTAAGACTGATTTCTCAACAGGTGATTGTACACCGAGTCTACCAACTGGAACGTCGCCCTCTTTTTCAGCAGCTGGAGTAACTTGAATTGCTACTTTTTTACTATCACGTGTTACATCCATTGTAATTTCTTTTCCTGGATTTTCACGGACAATACTCGTAATATCTTTCCAACTATTTGTCGGCTTCTTATTTATCGACGTAATGATATCATCTTCGTGTAAGCCTGCTTTCTCTGCCACACTACCAGATACGACTTTTCCAATCATCGGTTTATCTACTGGAATCCCCTGTACAAAACCAATAATTACAAAGATAACAAAAGCCAGCACAAAGTTCATAGCAGGACCAGCAACAATGGCAAGCGCTCGCTGTCCTAGTGTTTTTGAACCAAATTGCCGGTTAAACGGCGCAATTTGTGTCTCTTCTCCTGCGGAAACACAGCGAGCTTTCTCATGTACTCGAAATGTTTGTAACTCTTCCTCGTACTCTTCATATCCAGATATAATCAGCTTATGTTCCAAGTCAGCTTGTTCTACTTCAACGACACGAACATTTGGATATTTTTCACGATTATCCAAAACAATTTTCGTAACCTCTTCTTTTTCATTTAGAACAAGACCCACTTTTGTCCCAGGTTTTAGTTCAACTGTTTCTGGATCCTCTCCAGCCATTCGTACATAGCCGCCAAGCGGAAGTAAACGAATTGTATAAACTGTTTCATTTTTTTCAAACGAGTACAATTTTGGACCAAAACCGATGGCAAATTCACGACACAAAATGCCAGCACGTTTGGCAAAGTACAAATGTCCAAGTTCATGAAAAAATACAAGTGCACCGAAAATTAAAATAAAGGCAATCGCTGTATTCAATTCTCATAACCACCTTTGCTAAATTTGTTCCATCACAAACCGTCTTGTGGCAGCATCAATTTCCTGAATTTCTTCTAAGCTTGGACGCGCAATGACATTGTGATGGTGCATTGCTTTTTCAATGAGTTCTTCCACTGTTAAGAAACCAATTTTCTTTTGTAGAAAGGCTGCTACAGCTACTTCATTTGCTGCATTCATAACAGCTGGCATGCTCCCGCCCATCTTTCCAGCTTCATATGCAAAACGTAGGCAACGGAAACGATCTTGATTCATTTGTTCAAAATGCAGTGTTCCAATTTCCCATAAATTTAACTGTTTTGTATCCGAGAGAGGTAATCGATCTGGATATGTAAGTGCATATTGAATTGGTACACGCATATCTGGTGAGCCGAGCTGTGCCATTACACTACGATCTTCAAATTCAACCATAGAATGAATAATGCTTTCTTTATGTAAAACAACATCAATTTGCTCATAAGGTATGCCGAAAAGCCAATGCGCTTCAATTACTTCCAGCCCCTTATTCATCATTGTAGCAGAATCAATTGTAATTTTCGAACCCATTGACCAGTTTGGATGACGAAGCGCATCTTCCACAGTCACATGATGTAATTCATCTCTCGTTTTATCGCGGAAACTCCCGCCTGAAGCAGTAATAATTAAGCGAGAAATTCGCTTTTCATTTTCTCCATTCAAACATTGAAAAATAGCCGAATGCTCACTATCTACTGGAAGTAACGGCACATTATGTTTGCGTGCAGCTTCCAATACAATATGTCCCGCAGTTACTAATGTTTCTTTGTTTGCAATTCCAATTGTTTTTTTTGCCTCAATTGCACGGAGTGTTGGTAACAACCCTACACTACCTACAACAGCATTTATTACAACTTCTGCACTCGGGTGAAGAGCTACCTCTAATAGTCCTTCGTCACCATATACTACTTTTGTATTTCCAGAAACTGATTGTAACCTTACAACATCTTCCTCTCTTTGTACAGAAACAAGCTGAGGAGAAAATTCTTGAATAACTTTTACTGCGTAGTCAATATTTTTCCCTACAGAAAAAGCAACGAGACGGAATTGGTCTGGGTGCGAGCGTACTACATCTAAAGTTTGCGTCCCTATTGATCCGCTTGCCCCTAATAAACTAATGTTTTTCATGACTCCAACCCCTCGTTTTATTATGAAATGAAATGTAAGAAGTGTAAAATCGGTAATACGAACAACCAACTATCTGTTCGATCTAAGATTCCACCATGTCCAGGTAAAATTGTACCTGAATCTTTCACACCGTAATGGCGTTTAAAAGCAGATTGTACTAAATCACCAAGTTGTCCAAAAATGGAGATTGCAATTGTAACAATTATTAACATCCCAACGTTCCCTTGAACTTGGAAAAACATATTGTATACAAAAGCAACAATAATCCCACAAACAATACCGCCTAGTGAACCTTCTATCGTTTTATTCGGACTAATTTCTGGCCACAATTTTCTTTTTCCGATTGCTTTCCCTATGAAATATGCACCTGAATCAGTTGCCCAAATGACAAATAACGCATAAAACACAAAATGGATTCCCGCTATTCTCGTTTCATTTAAATATAAGAATCCCATTGCAACGTACGTTGTTGCCATAAGTAAAAAAGAAGCATTGTCAAAAGTAAATGTATTCTTTGAAAGGACTGTATATGATAAAAGTAATAAAACAATCACAAATGTGATTTCTAGTTTATCTAATCCAATCCAATTGAACACTCCTGATGCATTACTTGGAACTAAAATACTCCACAATAATAATGCGGCTAAAACTGTTGGTACCGAAATAAGTGTAAGCTTGTTCATACGAATTAATTCATATAATCCTATAGAAGCAAGTGCATACACTAAAACTGTAAAAGGCACGCCACCGTAAATTACGATGGGAATGAACAGCGCGGCAGCAATCACTCCAGTAATAATTCTCTGTTTCACTACCAAACCCTCTCTTTCTACACGCCTCCGAATCTGCGCCCTCTATGTTGAAAGTCTGTAATCGCATTTAGCAAATGTTCCTCGGTAAAATCTGGCCAATACACATCTGTAAACCAAAGCTCCGAATACGCAATTTGCCATAGCATGAAATTACTAATACGTAGCTCCCCACTTGTACGAATAAGCAAGTCTGGGTCAGGTAAAGAGCTTGTCATTAAGTATGAAGAAAGCATTTCTTCATTTACATCTTCTGAACGAACTTTCCCTTCTTCGCTATCTTTCATCATATGTTGCACAGCAGAAATGATTTCATCGCGACTTCCATAGTTTAACGCAAAATTGAGAATTAATCCCGTGTTCTCTTTTGTATCTTCCATGGCTTTTTCCATCGCTCTGCGCGTATGCGTAGGAAGACGATCTTTTTGTCCAATTACTCGAACTTGTACATTTTCTTCAACTAATTCTGGTAAAAATGCACCTAAAAATTCTTCTGGAAGCTTCATTAAATAATCGACTTCCTTTTTCGGTCTTTTCCAATTCTCAGTAGAAAAAGCATAAAGAGTCAGCACTTTCACATCAAGTTTACTAGCAAATTTCGTAATTTTTTTTACTACTTGCATTCCTTCATGATGTCCGGCAATGCGGGGCATTGCTCTTCTCTTTGCCCATCTTCCATTACCATCCATAATGATCGCAATGTGCTCTGGGATATGTCCCTTTTTCACTTTTTCAATGAGATGATCAAACGATGTGACCTTTTTACCTTTAAAAAAAGGAAACTTTTTAAACATCATTCATACCCTCCAACAAGCAGACGTATGCCAAAAAGTGTAAAAAGACCCCCTTAAGAAGAGGGTCATATTTGCGAAGGTATCGCTATTACACTTCCATGATTTCTTTTTCTTTGTTTTTTGCGATTTCGTCAACTTTTTCAATATATTTATCTGTTTCTTTTTGGATATCTTCTGTATATCCTCTTAAGTCGTCTTCTGTAATATCTCCAGCTTTTTCAAGCTTTTTAAGATCATCATTAGCATCACGACGTACGTTACGAACTGCTACTTTTGCTTCTTCAGCATATTTCTTAACAGTTTTTACTAGGTCTCTACGACGTTCTTCTGTTAATGCAGGGAATGCAATACGAATTACTGATCCATCGTTAGAAGGATTTAGACCTAAATCAGCTTTTAAAATTGCTTTTTCAATATCACCGATAGAAGTTTTATCATACGGCTGAATAACAAGCAAACGTGCTTCAGGAACTGTAATGTTCGCTAATTGCACCACAGGTGTTGGTGCACCATAATAATCAACTTGTACTTTATCTAATGCAGAAGCGCTTGCACGACCAGCACGAACTGAAGCTAATTCGCGAGAATAAGCAGCAACTGCTTTTTCCATTTTTTCATTTGTAGCTTTTAATACTTGTTGTCCCATTTTTATTTCCCCCTTACAATTGTTCCAATATTTTCGCCGAGAACGGCACGCTTAATATTTCCTTCTTCCATAATTGAGAATACAATTAGTGGAATGTCATTGTCCATACATAAAGAAGAAGCTGTAGAATCCATTACACCTAAACCTTCTTTTAAGACATCTAAATATGTAAGTGACTCATATTTTGTTGCTGTTTCATCAACAGTTGGATCTGCACTATATACGCCATCTACATTATTTTTTGCCATTAAAATAACATCTGCCTCAATCTCAGCTGCGCGTAATGCCGCTGTTGTATCAGTAGAGAAGTAAGGGTTACCTGTACCTGCTGCAAAAATTACAACACGCTTCTTCTCTAAGTGACGATTTGCTTTACGACGAATGTAAGGTTCTGCTACTTGGCGCATTTCAATAGAAGTTTGCACACGAGTTTGGACTCCTAAATTTTCCAAGCTATCTTGAAGAGCTAAGGAATTCATTACTGTTGCTAACATGCCCATGTAGTCTGCTGTTGCACGATCCATTCCCATCTCGCTCCCGATTTTTCCACGCCAAATGTTACCGCCACCAACAACGACTGCAACTTCTACATCAAGCTCAGCAATTTCTTTTACTTGCTGTGCAACAGATTTTATAACAGATGGGTTAATTCCAAACCCTTTATCCCCAGCTAAAGCTTCACCGCTTAGCTTTAATACAACACGATCATATTTTGGCTTACTCATAATGAACCTCCAGTACTTGCATCTTTATTTTAAAAAAGGGAACACAATGTGTCCCCCAATCTTTATTAGTTGTTACCTTTTACTTGGTTCATTACTTCTTCAGCAAAGTTGTCTTCGCGTTTTTCGATACCTTCACCAACAGCGTAGCGAACGAATCCTTTTAATGTTCCGCCTTTAGACTCAACGAACTGACGAACTTTCATATCAGGGTTTTTAACGAATGCTTGGTCAAGTAAGCAAATCTCTTCGAAGAATTTGCCAAGACGGCCTTCAACCATTTTCGCAACGATTTTTTCTGGCTTTCCTTCGTTTAAAGCTTGTTGTGTTAATACTTGACGCTCATGCTCAACTTCTTCAGCTGTTACAGCATCGCGGTCGATGTATTTAGGATTAACTGCTGCAATGTGCATTGCTACATCTTTAGCAGCTGCTTCATCTGTAGAACCTTCAAGAACTGTTAATACACCAATGCGTCCACCCATGTGTAGGTAAGCACCGAATGCATCTGCATCAGTTTTTGATACGATTTCGAAACGACGAAGTGTAAGTTTTTCACCAATTTTAGCGATTGCTTCGTTGATGTACTCTTCTACTGTTTTGCCGCTTGAAATTGTTTGAGCCATAGCTTCTTCAATGTTAGCAGGTTTATTAGCTAATAAGTGAGCAGCTAATTCTTTAATTAATGTTTGGAAACCTTCGTTTTTCGCAACGAAATCAGTTTCAGAGTTTAATTCTAAGATTAAAGCGTCATTACCGTTTGCTTCGATGTAAGTTAAACCTTCAGCAGCAATGCGATCTGCTTTTTTCGCAGCTTTCGCAATACCTTTCTCACGTAGGAAGTCAACTGCTTTCTCCATGTCACCGTTAGTTTCTGTTAGCGCTTTTTTGCAATCCATCATACCTGCGCCAGTTTTTTCACGAAGTTCTTTTACCATTTGTGCAGTAATTGCCATGCTTTTCATCCTCCTAAAATATGTATATACCTTAAAAAAGGTGATAAAAGGCCTATCCCCTTATCACCTTTCTAAATTTGTTACGCAGTAACAGTTTCTTCACCTTGTTTTGCTTCAAGGATCGCGTCTGCCATTTTAGATGTAAGAAGTTTTACAGCACGAATTGCATCATCGTTTGCTGGGATTACATGATCGATTTCATCTGGATCACAGTTTGTATCAACGATACCGATGATTGGAATGTTTAATTTGCGTGCTTCAGCAACTGCGATACGCTCTTTACGAGGGTCTACTACAAATAATGCATCTGGAAGACCTTTCATATCTTTAATGCCGCCTAAGAATTTTTCAAGACGCTCTAATTCTTTCTTAAGTTGTACAACTTCTTTCTTAGGAAGTACTTCGAAAGTACCATCTTCTTGCATTTTTTCGATGTCTTTAAGGCGTTTAATACGCTTTTGAATTGTTTGGAAGTTTGTTAACGTACCACCTAACCAACGTTGGTTAACGAAGTACATACCAGCGCGAGTTGCTTCTTCTTTAATAGCATCTTGTGCTTGTTTTTTTGTACCTACGAATAATACGTTACCGCCGTTAGCAGCGATGTCTCTCATTACTTTGAATGCTTCTTCAACTTTTTTCACAGTTTTTTGTAAGTCGATGATGTAGATACCGTTACGCTCTGTGAAAATGTAACGTTTCATTTTTGGGTTCCAACGACGAGTTTGATGTCCGAAGTGAACACCAGCTTCAAGCAATTGCTTCATAGAAATTACTGACATAATTTAGTTCCTCCTAAATGGTTTTTGATATCCTCCGTTCACTTCATCTTTAAGCGAAACTACAAACGTAGCACCAACACTTAAATCAATGAACGTGTGTACTTTGTACTGACACCACTGACAACTATATCACAACAAAATATCACAATCAAGTCGAAAATACATACATTGTCAAACTTTCTTTTTCGTTCCTCTATTTTTATTACTGAATGATATACGCACTCTTTACAGTATTACCATTTCTCATTATTTTTAAGCTGTTTCATGATACAGTGAAACTTGCAATAGCAAACTCTTATTTTCTGTTAATAACAAAAAAGAACCCTTCTGCAACATACAGAAGAGTTCTTCATTTATGAAAATTAGTTTGTTTTTAGTTTCGCAAGCTCATGTAAAAACTTGTCATTTAATACTTTGATGTATGTTCCTTTCATACCTAAAGAACGAGATTCAATTACACCAGCACTTTCTAACTTACGAAGTGCGTTTACAATTACAGAACGTGTAATACCTACACGATCAGCAATTTTACTTGCAACAAGTAAACCTTCTGTTCCATTTAACTCTTCGAAAATATGCTCAATTGCTTCTAGTTCACTGTATGATAATGAGCTAATTGCCATTTGTACAACCGCTTTACTACGTGCTTCTTCTTCAATTTCTTCCGCTTTTTCACGTAGAATTTCCATACCTACTACAGTAGAACTATATTCAGCAAGAATTAAATCATCATCTAAAAACTCTTGACCAAGACGTGCTAATACTAATGTACCTAGACGCTCACCACCACCAACGATTGGTACGATAGTTGTTAAACCTTGACCAAATAATTCTCTGTTTTCTACAGGGAACGCTGTATACTCACTGTTTACTTCTAAGTTTGGAGATGTTTCAGTTACATTGAATAAGTTCTTTGTATATTCTTCTGGGAACTGACGCTCAGCAAGCATTTGTTTCATGCGCTCGTTTTCGATTTGTTGGTGAATTGCATATCCTAATAATTTTCCGCGACGACTTACAATAAACACGTTCGCTTCAATTACTTCACACATCGTGTCAGCCATTTCTCTAAAGTTTACTGGTTTTCCTGCTGCGCTCTGTAATAACGCATTTAATTTTCTTGTTTTTGCTAATAATTCCATTTCTAAACTTCCTCCTACATATTATTCACATAGTTTTAATCACTTGGAAACTAGGGCAAGTCACCTGATGATACTATTACAAAATAAACTGGCTCACATCTTTATTTTTAGCAATCGTCGCTAATTTTTCCTCTACATACTGAGGTGTTATCGTTACCTTCTCTAACGTAATTTCAGATGCTTCAAACGATAAATCTTCAAGAAGTTTTTCCATAATGGTATGAAGCCTTCTTGCTCCAATATTATCTGTGTCTTGATTGACTTGATAGGCAATCTCGGCAATCTTACGAATAGCTTCGTCAGAAAATTCAATTTCTATACCTTCAGTTTCCAATAATGCTATATATTGTTTTACTAAAGCATTATCTGGTTCTACAAGAATTTTCACAAAATCGTCCGCTGACAATTTCGTCAACTCTACGCGAATTGGGAATCTTCCTTGCAGTTCCGGAATTAAATCTGACGGCTTTGACATATGAAAAGCGCCCGCTGCAATGAATAAAACATAATCCGTTCTTATCGGTCCATATTTTGTCACAACAGTCGATCCTTCCACAATCGGTAAGATGTCTCGCTGCACGCCTTCACGTGATACATCAACACTATTCGATTGTTTACCAGCAATTTTGTCAATCTCATCAATAAAAATAATCCCAAGCTGTTCAGCACGATAAACGGCTTCTTGTGTAACTTCATCCATATCAATTAAGCGCTGTGCCTCTTCATTTGTCAAGACTTTTCTCGCTTCTTTTACAGAAAGTTTACGTTTTTTTGTTTTTTTCGGCATAAAACTTCCAAGCGCATCTTGAAAATTCATGCCCATCTGTTCCATTCCTGTACCTTGGAGCATATCGAACATAGATGATTGCTGTTCTGTCACTTCAATCGTAATCAATTCATCTTCGAGTAAACCAGTAGCAAGCTGCTTTTCTACTTCTTTTCGTTTTTGCTCCACTTCTCTCTCATCCTGCTTTTCCGTTGTTGGAGCGGTGTTTTGATTTTGATATCCGCCAAACAACATTTCTAACGGATTTTTAAATCCTGATTCTTTTTGTTTATGCGGTACTAAAATTTCAACAATTCGTTGATTAGCTTGCTCTTCCGCTTTGTCTTTAACATGAATCATTTTTTCTTCTTTTACAATTCGAACGGAAGTCTCTACAAGATCACGAACCATAGATTCAACATCACGACCAACATAGCCTACTTCTGTAAATTTTGTTGCCTCTACTTTAATAAAAGGAGCACCAACAAGCTTTGCAATACGACGCGCCACTTCTGTTTTTCCGACCCCTGTCGGTCCAATCATTAAAATATTTTTCGGTGCAATTTCATCGCGAAGTCCTTCTGCCAATTTACTGCGGCGATAACGATTTCTAAGTGCCACTGCAACTGCTTTTTTCGCATCTTTTTGACCAATAATATATTGATCTAATTTTTCTACAATTTGTCGCGGAGTAAAATGTAAATGCATTTAAAATGCCTCCCTTACAGTTCTACAGTTCTTCCACAATAATATTTTCATTTGTATATACACAAATATTGCTAGCGATTTCTAAACTCGCCTTCGCAATTTCTCTTGCTGTGAAATGGGAACCTGCATGTTGTTTTAAAGCGCGTCCTGCTGCAAGCGCGTAATGCCCACCAGAACCAATTGCTAAAATGCCATCATCAGGTTCAATCACTTCACCCGTTCCTGAAACAAGCAACAACGTATTTTTATCCATAACAATTAACATTGCCTCTAGTTGGCGAAGCATCTTATCCCCTCGCCACTGCTTTGCCATTTCTACTGCAGCTCGCTGTAAATTACCATTGTATTCCTCAAGCTTTCCTTCAAACATCTCAAATAGTGTAAAAGCATCAGCTACAGAACCTGCAAAACCAGCTAACACTTTTCCATGAAATAATTTTCGAACTTTACGAGCTGTATGCTTCATAACAACAGCATTTCCAAGCGTAACTTGCCCGTCACCAGCCATTGCACATTCTCCATTATGGTGAATCGCAAATATCGTTGTAGCATGGAAGTTTCCCATAGAAAAAACTCCTTTATTTGTTTTTATCCTGCCGCTAACAGGCATTTAGACTCCAACCTTAAAATTCTGATAAATCAAAAAAGGGACTCGAGAGTTAACTACCCGCAAGAGCTCGATCGGTACAACTAACTATTAGTGATAAGGAAGAAGAATCTCCTCCACTGATAGTAGTTTCACTTTATAACTTTTAAAAGCAATTTATGCGCGAGGATGGTGCATCATGTAAACCGAGCGTAATCTTTCTTTTGAGACGTGCGTATAAATTTGTGTCGCCGATAAATTTTCATGTCCTAATAATTCTTGTATAGCCCTTAAATCCGCCCCTTCATTTAACATATGGGTTGCAAATGTATGTCTTAACATATGCGGACTTATATGCATTGTAAGGGATGTTTTTTTTATTAGTTCATTTAAAATATATCGAACCCCTCGATCAGTTAGCGGTGTGCCTTTCGCATTTAAAAACACCATTTGAGAGTGTTCTTGCGATTTTTTCTCCAATTGTTTTCTCCCATTTTCTATGTAAGTTAGCAAAGCATCTTGTGCATAACTACCGAAGGGAACATAGCGTTGTTTCTTTCCTTTTCCCGTCACCAAAATCGTACCTGTTGAAAAGTCAATATCCGTAAGCTGAAGCTTCACGAATTCGCTTACACGAATACCCGTCGCATACATAAGTTCCAATAAAGCTTGATCTCGTTGCCCTAGTGGTTTAGAAGTATCCGAAACTTCAAACAACTTTTCTAACTCTTCATTGTACAAAAATTTTGGAATTGACCATTCTTTTTTCGGGAGAGCGGCAAGTGCAAATGGATTATCTTCCCGATATCCTTCACGCATCAGGAAGCGATACAGACTTCGCAAACTCGAGATTTTTCGCGCTACAGACTTCCTTGCTAACTTTTCATTATGCAAAGTCGTTAAATATAAACGAACATCAGCATACGTAACATCCTCAAAAGTCAAAATACCTTCTCGCTTCATAAGGCGTACAAAATGTTCTACATCGTTTTGATAACTTGCAATTGTATATTTTGAATAATTTCTTTCAATTTGTAAATATCCGACGAATAATTGTAACATTTTATTCACATCTTCATTCATTCTTTTCACCTCAATAAAGGCTACTAAATCGTATCACAATTTAGTAGCCTTTGCAAGAAATTTGACTAAATATTTACAAAATTTTGAATTGTTTCTAATGCGCGATTCGCATATGCTTCATTACGCTCTTGCTTCTTTTTAATTTTCTTTTCTAGCGGTGCAAATAGCCCGAAATTTGCGTTCATCGGTTGGAAGTTTTTCGCATTCGTCGTTGTAATGTAATTCGCCATACTTCCCATTGCTGTTACTGCTGGTAAAACAACTGGTTCTTCCCCTTTCACAAGCCGAGCTACATTTATACCTGCTAATAAGCCCGAAGCAGCTGATTCTACATATCCCTCTACTCCAGTCATTTGTCCTGCAAAGAATAAATCATCACGATTTTTATATTGGTACGTTGGACGAAGTAATTTCGGTGAATTAATAAATGTATTACGATGCATCACACCATAACGTACGATTTCTGCATTTTCTAGTCCAGGAATCAATTGTAACACTTCTTTTTGCGGCCCCCACTTTAAGTGTGTTTGGAAACCAACAATATTGTATAACGTTCCGGCTGCATCATCTTGACGTAATTGCACAACGGCATACGGTGTTTTCCCTGTTTTTGGATCTTCTAATCCGACTGGTTTCATCGGTCCAAATAGTAATGTTTGTCTACCACGACTTGCCATTACTTCTACCGGCATACACCCTTCAAAGAAAATTTCCTTCTCGAATTCTTTTAATGGCACTGTTTCTGCAGCAATTAACGCATCATAAAAACGGTTAAATTCTTCCTCTGTCATCGGACAGTTTAAATATGCTGCTTCCCCTTTGTCATAACGGGATTTTAAGTATACTTTCTCCATATCAATGCTATCTTTTTCTACGATTGGCGCTGCTGCATCATAGAAGTAAAAATAATCCTCACCTGTTAGCTCTTTCAGTTGCGCTGCTAGACTTGATGAAGTAAGAGGGCCCGTTGCAATTACAGTAGGACCTTCTGGAATTTCTGTACTTTCTTCATTCATTACCGTCACGTTCGGGTGATTTTTCACATATTCCGTTACTTTAGCCGCAAATTCATGACGGTCAACAGCTAGCGCGCCACCTGCTGGCACAGAACATTCGTCTGCCGCGCGAATAATAACAGAATCCATACGACGCATCTCTTCTTTAATTACACCAACCGCGTTTGTTAATGTATTTGCGCGAAGCGAGTTACTGCATACAAGCTCAGCAAATTTATCTGTATGATGAGCTGGTGTTTGTTTTACTGGTCGCATTTCATATAACCTTACTTGAACCCCGCGCTTTGCGATTTGATAAGCCGCTTCACTTCCCGCAAGACCTGCGCCAATTACGTTTACTACTTGTGTTGTCATGTATCTCACCTTTCTTTTTGCATTTCCCGAAAAAAATGTGAGCTGGTAGGCTCACATTTGTTGTTCTTCTTCATAATCACAAGAAATACACTGTACTTGAACGCCTTTTTTCAACTTCTTCTCAACAAGCATACCTTCACACTTTGGACATTTTCGACCAATTGGTTTATCCCAAGAAACAAAGTCACACTCTGGATATGTACCACAGCCGTAAAAAAGACGTTTCTTTTTGTTGCTTCGTCGTTCAATAATTTGTCCTTCGTTACATTTTGGACATGTAACACCGATTTCTTTTACAATCGGTTTTGTATTTCGGCAATCTGGAAAATTAGAACAAGCCATAAACTTTCCGAATTTACCCATTTTAAAGACCATTGGATTACCACACTGTTCACAGTCTTCCCCAGCAGGTTCATCTTTAATTTCTACTTCACGCATTTCTTTCTCCGCTTTCTCTAAACGCGGTTCAAACCCTTTGTAGAAATCATCGACAATTTGTACCCAATTCGCTTTTCCCTCTTCTACTTCATCAAGATTTTGCTCCATATTAGCTGTAAACTCGATGTTAATAACTTCTGGGAAAAACTCTAGAATAAGTTCAATTACAATTTCGCCAAGCTCCGTTGGTACAAATCGCTTATTATCTAACCCTACATATCCACGTTTTTGAATCGTCTCTAGCGTCGGTACATATGTAGACGGTCTACCAATTCCAAGTTCCTCTAACGTTTTTACTAAACGTGCCTCTGTATAACGCGGTGGCGGCTGTGTAAAGTGTTGTTTCGGTTCGACATCTTTAGAAAAGACTGTCTCTCCTATGTCTAGATGCGGTAACATTTTATCCTTCTCTTCTGTCCCGTCATCTTTTGATTCCACGTACACCTTCATAAATCCCGGGAACTTCACGACAGATCCATGCGCACGAAATTGCACAGAATTGTTTATCAGTGTAGCTGTAACGGTATCCATTATAGCAGATGCCATTTGACTTGAAACAAATCGCTCCCAAATCAGTTTATATAAACGATATTGGTCACGGCTCAAATAACTTTTTAGTTCATCTGGCTTACGTAAAACAGATGACGGGCGAATTGCTTCATGCGCATCTTGCGCGTTTGTTTTTTTCGATTCTTTCTTTTTTTGTGCTCCTATGTAGTCTGCACCATATGCTTCTTCAATATAAGAACGAGCTTCTTGCTGTGCCGTTTGTGAAATTCTCGTTGAATCCGTTCTCATATATGTAATTAATCCAACTGTTCCTTGCTTTCCAATATCAATACCTTCATAAAGCTGCTGTGCAAGCATCATCGTTTTCTTCGCTCGCATATTTAACTTTCTTGCAGCTTCTTGTTGCAGAGAAGATGTCGTAAATGGTAATGCCGAATTACGTTTTCGCTCTTTCTTCGTTACATTTTCAACTGAAAAAGCATTTTCTTGCATTTTTTCAATGATTTCATTTACTTGTTGTTCATTTGTTAATTCTACTTTTTGCCCGTTTATTCCATAAAAGGCTGCTTCAAATGTCTCTTTTCCTTTTACAAATTCAGTTTTAATTGTCCAGAATTCTTCTGGTATAAACGCTTTAATTTCCTTTTCGCGTTCTATAATTAAGCGAACTGCAACAGACTGCACACGACCTGCACTTAATCCTTTTTTTACTTTCTTCCATAATAAAGGACTAATATTATAACCAACAAGCCTATCAAGTACACGTCTTGCTTGTTGCGCATCCACTAAATCCATATTAATCGCACGAGGATGTTTAAAGGATTCTTTAATGGCATCTTTGGTAATTTCATTGAATACAACACGGCAATCTGATTCTACATCTACATTTAACGTATTTGCTAAATGCCAAGCAATCGCTTCTCCTTCGCGATCTGGATCGGCTGCGAGATAGACTTTTTTTGCTTTTTTTGCCGCTGTTTTTAAATCTTTTAAAACAGGCCCTTTACCACGAATGGTAATATACTTCGGGGTGAAATTATTTTTTACCTCTATCCCCATTTGGCTTTTAGGTAAATCGCGAACATGGCCCATAGACGCGACTACTTTGTATTTTTTTCCTAAATATTTTTCAATGGTCTTCGCCTTAGAAGGCGACTCCACGATTACAAGGTAATCAGACATGCTAGTGCCTCCTTAAGAGGTGGATTCAAGTTTTCATCTTTATTCACACAAAAGTTCCTTCCTCAAAGTTTCTAAAACCTTTTTGGACGGATTATTGACTAATATTATTGATTTATCTCATTTTTGTCAATCAACAATGAATATAACATACAGTGACTATCTACTATTTGTCAATAATTGTTTAATAAAAAACATGAAATATACTATATAAATTCAAATTTAAAAAAGACATAAAACCCATTCTTTTTTGGCGGGTGAGAGCATCTGGCCATGCATAGAAGCGGTCAGGGCCTTTTTCTGCCACACGCGAAGTGCAAACAAAGGGAGAAAGCGAGTGCATACTCTTTTTTTCTGCATAGCAGTAATCTATATGTCGAAAAATCAAAATGGATTCATATTATAATTTGAAAGTTCTTCTATCACATCTTCGGCACATTGAACTAATTTTGCTCCTTGTTGGATGAGCTGATTCGTTCCAACCGCACTCTCAATATAATTAGGTCCCGGCATAGCAAATACTTCTCTATTTTGTTCTAAGGCGCAATCTGCTGTTATAAGAGAACCACTGCGCGCTTTCGCCTCTACTACGAGAACCCCTTGACAAAGTCCGCTTATAATACGGTTTCGTCTCGGAAAATACCATTTTTGCGGTGCATAATGCGGAGGATACTCCGTTACAAGCAAAATTTTGTTTTTCCATTTTTCACAAAACCATTGATTTTTCTTTGGATACATATATTGTAGACCATGTCCTAATACTGCAATTGTCGCAAAAGACTGCTCTACTGCAATTTCATGCGCAATTGTATCAATTCCATTTGCAAGACCACTCACGATTAGCCAGTCATTGTTCATAAGCGGTTGTAAAATAGATTGTATGCTTCCTTTTCCGTATAAAGACGGATTTCGTGTTCCAACAACAGCTAATTTTTTTGACCATTGCAATAATTCTTTCTTCCCTTTTCCATATAAAACATATGGCGGATCTGGGATTTCTCGCAATAAACTCGGATAATCATCATCCCATATCGTCAAGTAAAAAACGTGTTCATCTTGTAATTGTTGAGTGTAGAAAGAAGGCGATGTTTTTTGAAGATAAGAAACAAGTGCAGAGGCTTTTTGTATAGATAACCCAAGGAATTTTTCAATTTGAGGAACTTGAAAGGAATAAATATTCGTTAACTGAGGATCAATAGCTAATAAGCGCCTCAGTACTTTCCACTGATCTGCCAAGAAGTAGTGAAGATGTAATAATCTTTCACGTTTCATATTCATTCTCCTTACCCATAATTAAGATTATGTTAACTACGAAAGGGATAAAAAACACCTACTTTTACAGAAGGTGTCTTTTAAAATAATTAATAATTTTTACAAGTTTCAAATAAGCCTTTTTCTTTTAAAACAGAAATTAAAGTTTCGCCCATAACAGCTGGTGTTTCAGCAACTTTAATACCGCATGCTTCCATTGTTTTAATCTTTTCAGCAGCTGTACCTTTACCACCAGAAATAATCGCACCAGCATGGCCCATACGTTTTCCTGGAGGTGCTGTTTGACCACCAATAAAGCCGACAACAGGTTTCGTCATGTTCGCTTTTACCCATTCAGCAGCTTCTTCTTCTGCCGTTCCACCAATTTCACCAATCATAATAACAGCATGTGTCTCTTCATCTTCATTGAATGCTTTTAAAGCATCGATGAAGTTTGTGCCATTTACAGGGTCACCACCGATACCAACTGCAGTTGATTGGCCGATTCCTTCTTGTGTTAATTGATGAACTGCTTCATAAGTTAACGTACCTGAACGAGATACGATCCCAACATGACCTTTTTTATGAATGTATCCTGGCATAATACCAATCTTACACTCATCTGGCGTAATAACACCTGGACAGTTTGGTCCAAGAAGACGTGTCTTTTTGCCATGCAAATATTTCTTAACACTTACCATATCTAATACAGGAATACCTTCTGTGATACATACTACTAAATCAAGTTCTGCATCAACAGCTTCCATAATTGCATCCGCAGCAAAAGCAGGTGGAACGTATACAACAGAAGCGTTTGCACCTGTCGCTTTTACAGCGTCTTCTACTGTGTTAAATACTGGTACACCTTCGATTTCAGTACCACCTTTACCAGGTGTTACACCGCCGACAATTTTCGTACCGTATTCAATCATTTGTTTTGTATGGAATAAACCTTGAGAACCTGTAATACCTTGTACAATAACTTTTGTATCTTTATTAACTAATACGCTCATTTTTTCTCCCCCGCTTTCTATTAGCCTACTAGTGAAACAATTTTTTGTGCACCGTCTGCCATAGATTCTGCTGCAACAATATTTAAGCCAGATTCATTTAAAATTTTCTTTCCTAGCTCTACATTTGTACCTTCTAAACGAACAACAAGCGGTAATTCAAGACCTACTTGTTTTGTCGCTTCGATAACACCTTCTGCAATTACATCACATTTCATAATGCCGCCAAAAATGTTAACGAAAATACCTTTTACATTTTTGTCAGAAAGAATGATTTTGAAAGCTTCTGTAACTTTTTCAGCTGTAGCACCGCCACCAACATCTAAGAAGTTAGCTGGGTCACCGTTATAATGTTTAATAATATCCATCGTTGCCATTGCAAGTCCTGCACCATTTACCATACAACCGATGTTTCCATCTAATGAAATATAGTTCAGGTCATATTTAGAAGCTTCAACTTCTTTCGGATCTTCTTCATCAAGATCACGAAGCTCTAAAATATCTTTATGGCGATATAAAGCATTAGAATCGAAGTTTAATTTTGCATCTAACGCCATAACTTTTCCATCACCTGTTGTAACAAGCGGGTTAATTTCTGCGATAGAACAGTCTTTTTCAATAAACGCACGGTATAAGCCCATCATAAACTTTACAGCTTGTCCAACAAGCTCGTTTGGAATATTGATATTAAACGCAATACGACGCGCCTGGAAGCCTTGTAGGCCTACAGCAGGATCAATATATTCTTTAAAGATTTTTTCTGGTGTTCTCTCTGCTACTTCCTCAATTTCTGTTCCGCCTTCTTCAGACGCCATTAACACAACTTGAGAAGTCGCACGATCTAATACAAGACCAATATAATACTCTTTTTTAATATCGCATCCTTCTTCGATAAGTAAGCGCTTTACTTCTTTACCTTCAGGACCTGTTTGATGGGTTACAAGTGTTTTCCCTAGAATTTCTTCTGCATATGTACGAACTTCATCTAAGTTCTTTGCTACTTTTACACCGCCAGCTTTGCCGCGTCCGCCAGCATGAATTTGCGCTTTTACTACACATACGCTTGTTCCTAATTCTTTCGCTGCTTCTACAGCTTCTTCTACTGTAAAGGCAACCTTCCCGTTCGGAACGCTTACCCCATAGTTTCTAAGGACTTCTTTACCTTGATACTCGTGGATATTCATGGTCCCATCCTCCCCTATCTTCCTGTTTTACTCGAAAAGTTTTTTAATGTTTTTAAACACTACATTAGTCATTGTATAAAATGATTGCGATGCTGTCTACAATAAAGTGTCAGAAAACTGAAATCGCTTTATTCTTTTTTGAAAATAATAATGTTAATATACAAAAATAAAAAAATAAGCTGCAAATTCACAACTTATTATTCAATCATATCTTTAATTGGAGCAAACGTTTTTCGGTGCTCATCTAACACACCATAACCTTCAATCGCTTGTAAATGTTGTTTCGTTCCATAACCCATATGTTGCTCAAATCCATACTGTGGATACCGTTTTCCAAGTTCCTTCATCATGCGATCTCTCGTGACTTTCGCAATGATAGATGCAGCTGAAATCGAAATACTTTTCGCATCTCCCTTAATAATAGACGTTTGCGGTGTAGAAGTCGGAAGTTCCATTGCATCAATTAGCAAATGCTCTGGTTTGCATGATAAATTACTTACAGCCTCTAACATCGCTTGTTTCGTCGCTTGATAAATATTTATCTCATCAATAACGTGAGACGGAATAATTCCAATCCCAATTGCGAGCGCCCGCTCTTTAATTCCTTCATAAAACTGCTCACGCTTCGCCTCACTCAGTTTTTTCGAATCATTCAAACCAGGCATATAGAAATCTTCTGGGAGCACAACAGCAGCCGCAACAACAGGTCCTGCTAATGGCCCTCTTCCGACTTCATCAATACCAGCAATAGATTCAATTCCCTTTTGACGAAGGGCATTCTCATATGTTGACATCTCAGCAAATTTTTGTCTTTCTTTTTCTTTATCCTCTTTCTGTTTTTTCCATTTCAAAATAAGTCTCTGCACACCTTTTCGTTCGTCTGCTAATAACATACGAAAACGCTCGTCGTCTTCCTTTTCAATTTCTTGCAATAAAGTTTCGATTTCTTGAATTGTTTGTTTTTTAGACATATGTAGTTCCTCCTACAAGTAAGAAAAGGCGCGCAATAGCGTGCCTTTTCTCCCCCAGTTAATATTAACGAGCCTTATCTTTGCATTCGAAAAAATAAAAGACGCTAGGCTAAAATAACTACCCGTATAATTCATAAAATGAAGTGAACGAAATAGAAGGGGCACTCTATGCTTCTTCCACGATTTCTTCTGGTATTTCAAATGTCATTTTTCCAAGTTTGCCACCGCGAAGCTCACGAAGAACAAGTTCTGATGTTTTATCATAATCAACAAGTCCCCCGCCCATTAAACAGCCTCTATTTTTTCCAATCGCATCAAATAGTTCTACAATATCTTCTGGAATTTCATTTAACTTATAACGATCTTTCAAACGTTCTGGATACTGTTTCTCCATAAAGCGAAGGGCATACACAGCCACATCTTGCAAATTTAAAATAGAATCTTTAATTGCTCCAGTCGTTGCAAGACGAAGTCCAACCATTTCATCCTCAAATTTTGGCCATAAAATACCAGGCGTATCTAATAGTTCCATTTCTTTCCCTACTTTAATCCATTGCTGCGCCGTTGTTACACCTGGACGATCGCCCGTTTTCGCAATATTTTTCTTCACTAATTTATTAATTAATGTCGATTTTCCAACGTTCGGAATACCAACAATTAAAGCACGAATTGCTCTTGGTTTAATACCTTTTGCAATCATTTTATCAAACTTTTCTTTAACAAGCTCTTTACAAGCTGCTGTAATTTCTTTCATACCTTGTCCAGCTTGCGCGTTGATAGAGATTGCTTTATGGCCTTGTTCTCCAAAATAAGCAATCCATTCTTTTGTTACACGATCATCTGCCATATCGGCTTTATTTAAAACAACAAGTCTTGGCTTGTGCGTAATAATTTCATCAATCATTGGATTTCGTGATGATAATGGCAACCTTGCATCAACAAGTTCAATTACCACATCGATTAATTTTAATTTCTCTGTTACTTGGCGCCTTGCTTTAGCCATATGACCAGGAAACCATTGAATTACCATACTTCCACCTTCTTTTCTACATTCATTTTACAATACGTGCATCTTCGAATGGCCAATACAATATATTAGCTTTTCCAATTACTTGGTCTATTGAAATTGTTCCAATTGTACGACTATCCTTACTAAAACGGCGATTATCTCCTAATACAAATAATTCTCCCTTTGGAACTGTTGTCTTCCCTGTAATTTCTTCAAGCTTAAAATCATACGTTAATGGACCATCAGCAAGCTGCTTTTTCTGCTTATCTAAATACGGCTCCTCATACGGTTTTCCGTTAATATAGAGTGTGTCGTTTCGATATTCTATCTGATCACCAGGCAAACCAATGATACGTTTAATGTAATCCTTATCTTCGGTTGCTTGAAACACAATGATATCAAAGCGTTTTGGTTCTCCAATGTGATAACCTATTTTATTGACAATCATACGATCACGATCATGAAGAGTCGGTGACATAGATACACCGTCTACAAGAATCGGCGCAAAGAAAAATTGTCTAATAATCCAAGCTAAGACAACAGCAATCAAAATAGCTTTTGTCCATTCCCAAAGCGTACTTTTTTGTTTCGTCATGCGATTCCCCTCCACGGTTATGTAAGCTGTTTGTATGTAAGTAAAAACACAGCTAGATTGGAAAAAGGGAGCTTGCAAATACAAGCTCCCATACATGTCTTATCGAATTTCTTTAATACGTGCTTTTTTACCGCGAAGGTTACGTAAGTAGTATAACTTAGCACGACGTACTTTACCACGGCGAAGTACTTCGATTTTCGCGATTCTTGGCGTGTGAACTGGGAATGTACGTTCAACACCTACACCGTAAGAAATCTTACGAACTGTGAATGTTTCGCTAATTCCGCCACCACGACGTTTAATTACAACACCTTCAAAAATCTGAATTCTCTCACGAGTACCCTCTACTACTTTTACGTGTACACGTAAAGTATCACCAGGACGGAATGAAGGTAAATCAGTTTTTAATTGATTTTTTGTAATATCTGCGATTAATTGTTGCATATTCAATTCTCTCCTTCCAAACAGATGCTCATACAAAGTCATTTCATAAATTGCAGCGGAACACCGTTGTTAACGGCTACCCTCTATAAGTAGCACAAGTGTTATAATAGCATATTGTTCAGTTTGTTGCAATAGCATTTTTTACTTCTCTTCTTTAAATTCTACTAACCATTTTTCCTCTTGTTTAGTTAAATTACATTCCTCTAATAAATCAGGGCGACGCATAAAGGTACGGCGCAATGATTCTTTATGACGCCATTCTTCAATATATTTATGATTTCCAGACAGAAGTATATCCGGTACTTTCATTCCACGAAAATCCGCTGGTCTTGTATAATGTGGATGTTCTAGTAAGCCTGTACTAAATGAATCTTCTATTTGTGATTGTTGATTTCCTAAAACATCAGGTAATAAGCGAACAACGCTATCTGTAATAACCATAGATGCCAATTCTCCACCCGTTAATACATAATCACCTATTGAAATTTCATCGGTTACAAGATGCTCACGAACACGCTCATCATACCCTTCATAATGGCCACAAATGAAAATGATATGTTCTTCTTCAGCTAATTCTTCAGCTTTTCTTTGGGTAAAACGCTCTCCTTGCGGACACATTAACACAACGCGTGGTTTACGCTCCGTTTCCTTCGTTAACTCTTCTACAGCATCAAAAATAGGTTGTGGTGTTAATACCATTCCAGCTCCCCCGCCATACGGGTAATCATCCACACTATTATGCTTATTAGTTGAATAATCACGAAAATTAACAACTCTTAGCTGTACTGCTTCTTTTTCTTGTGCTTTTTTTAATATAGAAGAACCAAATACACCTGAAAACATTTCTGGAAACAATGTTAAAATATCAATTTTCATTACAGTAATCCTTCCATCACGTGAATGGTCACAAGCTGTTCATTGATGTTTACTTGTAAGACAACTTCCTCAATATACGGGATTAAAATATCTTGGCCTTTTGGCTGTTTAATGACCCAAACGTCGTTTGCGCCAGGAGAAAGAACTTCTTTAATTGTACCAATTGTCTCTCCGTCTTCTGTTACAACCGTACAACCAATAATTTCGTGATAATAATACTCTCCTTCAGCCAATTCTCCAAGCTGGTCCTCTGGGACTTTTAATAAAGAACCTTTCCATTGTTCTACTTCATTTACATTGTTATAGCCTTCGAATGTCAATAAATCAAAAGACTTATGACTACGATGAGAAGTAATCTTTACAGCTAATGGCTCAGTAGCTTTCTCTTGCCATATGTATAATGTGTTTCCTACTTTATAACGCTCTTCTGGAAAATCTGTACGCGAAACGACACGCACTTCTCCTCTAACACCGTGAGTATTTACAATTTTCCCTACATTAAACCATTTCGTCATAAACAGCACGTCACCCCTGTTCGATATATGTCGTTAGCATCTCCATTCTCTTTGCTGAAGATGCGATTTATCTTAAAATGTTAAAAAAGGGTGAGGAACAGATCCTCGCCCTTTTCGTACTTATTGAATTTCCAGCGTGACTTTTTCATTTTGATGATGTCCCGCTGCATATAAGATCGTTCGAATTGCCTTTGCAACCCGCCCTTGTTTCCCAATGACTTTACCCACATCCTCAGGATGTACGGTTAATCGATACTTCATCTCTCCGTTGTACAGTTCCTTTGTAACCTTTACATCTTCAGGATGATCCACAAGGGGTTTAACAATTGTTTCGATTAACCCTGACATAGCCATTGCTTCAATTACTTACCTTGTTTAGCTAAATGGAATTTCTCCATGATGCCTTGCTTAGAGAAAAGGTTACGAACTGTATCAGATGGTTTCGCACCGTTTCCTAACCATTTTAATGCTGCTTCTTCGTTGATTTTAATTTCAGCTGGCTCAGCAACTGGATTGTAAGTTCCGATTTCCTCGATGAAACGTCCGTCACGAGGAGAACGAGAATCTGCAACAACTACACGATAGAAAGGAGATTTTTTAGCTCCCATACGTTTTAAACGAATTTTAACTGCCATTTATAAAGCACCTCCGAATATATTTCACACAGATAATAATATTAGCAAAAAGAGTGACCCTTTGTAAAGTAAAATTTCTTAACAGAGCCATCTTTTTTTCCTTACATAAATGGAAACTTCAAACCACCTAGTCCTTTTTTCTTACCTTTTTGCATACCAGACATCGTTTTCATCATCTTTTTCATATCTTCAAATTGCTTCAAAAGACGATTGATCTCTTGTACAGTTGTACCACTACCTTTAGCAATACGTTTCTTACGACTAGCGTTAATCATTTCCGGTTGTTCACGCTCTATTTTTGTCATTGAGCGAATAATCGCTTCAATGTGTCCAATTTGCTTTTCATCAACTTGGACATTTTTTAATCCTTTAATTTTCCCAGCACCAGGAAGCATATTCAGTAGCTCATCAAGTGGTCCTAATTGACGCACTTGTCCTAGTTGCTCTAGAAAATCATCCAACGTAAAGGAAAGTGTGCGCATTTTTTGCTCAAGTTCTCTTGCTTTTTCTTCATCAACTGTCGCCTGCGCCTTTTCAATTAACGTCAGAACATCACCCATACCTAAAATACGCGATGCCATACGTTCTGGATGAAATGCCTCTAGTGCATCTAATTTCTCACCCATACCAGCAAATTTAATTGGTGTGTTTGTAACAGCTTTAATAGATAGCGCTGCACCTCCGCGCGTATCACCATCTAATTTCGTTAATACCACACCTGTTAAACCAAGCTGTTCATGGAAACTTTGTGCAACGTTAACCGCATCTTGTCCTGTCATTGCATCAACAACAAGGAATATTTCATCCGGTTTCGCTACTTCCTTCACTTGTGCTAATTCATCCATAAGCTCTTCATCAATATGCAGACGACCTGCTGTATCAATAAGAACATAATCATGGTGATCTTCTTTTGCTTCTGCAATTGCTTGTTTTGCGATTTCAACAGGACTTACTTTGTCTCCTAAAGAGAAAACTGGCATATCCAATTGTTTACCGAGTGTTTCAAGCTGCTTAATTGCCGCTGGACGATAAATATCAGCTGCAACAAGCATCGGTTTCCGATTATGCTTTTTACGAAGTAAATTCGCAAGCTTACCTGTTGTAGTCGTTTTCCCCGCACCTTGCAAACCTACCATCATAATAACAGTTGGCGGACGGTTAGAGACAGCAATTTTACTCTGTTCTCCGCCCATTAATTCTGTAAGTTCTTCCTGTACTACTTTAATAACTTGCTGTCCAGGCGTTAAACTTTTCATTACATCTTGTCCGACAGCACGTTCAGACACACGCTTTACAAAATCTTTTACTACTTTAAAGTTAACGTCTGCTTCTAAAAGTGCAAGACGAACTTCTCTCATCATTTCTTTCACATCGGCTTCGGATACTTTCCCTTTGCCGCGAATTTTTTGCATTGTCTGTTGAAGTCGGTCGGCTAATCCTTCAAATGCCATATTGCCGCCCTCCTAATCTAAATTTTCGATAGCTTCAACAACTTGTTTTACTTGTTCATCTACATGCTCTTCTTCGCTGATTAGCTGCTTTAACTTTGCAACAAGTTGCTGCCTTTCTTGAAACTTTTGAAGTAACACTAACTTTTCTTCATATTCTTCAAGCATCGCTTCTGTCCGTTTAATGTTATCATACACTGCTTGGCGACTTACTTCAAATTCTTCTGCAATTTCACCAAGCGATAGATCATCAAGATAGTAAAGTGACATATAACTTCTTTGTTTTGGCGTTAACAACGATTGATAAAAATCAAACAAATAATTCATTCTCGTTGTTTTTTCGAGCATGTTGAATCACCCTTTGTTAAGTGAATTACCTTTACATGAATTAGTTTACATGGAGAGCAAAGGTGTGTCAAGTTTTTTTCTTAACATCTTAATTTATATTCAAAAGAAGAAGCGGTAAACACCGCTCCTTCTTTTTCTACATATGTTTTAAGCTCTTGCACGTAGCAGGAAAGAGCCCTGATCGCTTCTATGAGGCGGATGCTCCCGCTCACTTCAAACGAAAAGGATTTTTGTGTTAGTTTTTAATTTGTATTTCTATAGATAAAAACTAGCACGAATCAAACCTTCACTTTATTCTGCTTCTGTTTCTACAAGGTCCCCAAATAATCCATATACATATTGTTCTGGGTCAAATGCTTGCAAGTCATCCATTTGTTCTCCCAGACCAACAAATTTCACCGGTACATCCATCTCATTACGAATTGCTAATACAATTCCACCTTTAGCAGTTCCGTCCAATTTCGTTAAGACAATTCCCGTTACATTTGTCGCCTCGCGGAATGTCTTCGCTTGGCTTAAACCATTTTGCCCTGTTGTTGCATCAATGACAAGTAATACTTCATGAGGAGCTCCAGGAACTTCACGTTCGATTACACGTTTTACTTTCTCTAACTCTTTCATTAAGTTGACTTTATTTTGCAAACGACCTGCCGTATCACATAACAAAACATCCACTTTTCGCGATTTTGCAGCCTGAATTGCATCGTACATAACAGCCGCCGGGTCAGAACCTGATCCTTGTTTAATTACATCTACATCAACACGCTCTCCCCACACTTCTAGCTGCTCGATCGCCCCAGCACGGAATGTGTCGCCAGCTGCCAATAATACAGATTTGCCGTCCGATTTAAATTTATGTGCCATTTTTCCAATCGTCGTTGTTTTTCCAACTCCGTTTACTCCGACAAATAAAATAACTGTCAATGCGTTATCTTGCACATTTAATTCATTATTAAAATTACCGTTACCTTTATAAATCTCAACTAATTTTTCAGAGATAACAGCTTGTACTTCTTTTGGGTCTTGAATATTACGACGCTTCACTTCATCTCTTAATTGGTCAATTAACTCCATTACTACGGACACACCCACATCCGCACCAATTAAAATTTCCTCTAACTCTTCGAAGAATTCTTCGTCAACTTTCCGATAACGATATACTAAATCATTTACTTTTTCTGCAAAAGAATTTCTTGTTTTTTCTAAACCATGTTTAAACTTCTCTGTTACCGTATCTGTTTGCTTTGAAATTTTTTCTTTTAATTTTTTTAAAAAACTCATTCTTTTCCATCCTTTCTATTTGCTCGTAACAAGCTCTTCCCCATCATCTAAACGAACGGAAACAAGCTTGGACACACCAGACTCTTGCATCGTTACACCATATAATACATCAGATTCTTCCATCGTACCCTTTCGGTGCGTAATAACAATAAACTGCGTTTCATTACTAAATCTTTTCAAATACTGTGCAAACCGAGCAACGTTCGCCTCATCTAATGCTGCTTCAACTTCATCTAGCACACAAAACGGTACAGGACGAACTTTTAAAATACCAAATAGCAACGCAATAGCCGTCAATGCTCGTTCTCCTCCAGAAAGAAGACCTAAATTTTGCAACTTTTTCCCTGGTGGTTGTGCAACAATATCAATCCCTGTATTTAATAAATCTTTCGGGTTTGTCATAACCAAGTCTGCACGCCCACCGCCAAATAACTCACTAAATACTAGCTGGAATTCTGTACGAATTGCTTGGAATGTATAAGAAAAACGCTTTTTCATTTCTTCATCCATCTCGTCAATTACTTGATGCAGCGTTGATTTTGCCTCTTGCAAATCATCCCGTTGCTCTAATAAGAACGTATGACGCTCAGATACGCGCTCAAATTCATCAATAGCACCTATATTTACTGTACCGAGTTCTTCAATGGATAGTTTAATTAATTTCACTTTTTTACGAGCTTCCTCGCTAGACATTGTCATCGTATACTTTTGTTTCGCAGCTTCAAAAGAAATGGTATACGTTTCCCGTAAGTGTTGCAAGCGATTTTCTAACTCCACGTCTAAACGATTTATTTTCACTTCTTGATCTTTTAATACATCAAGTAAGTATTTATGCCTGCGTTTCGCTTCTTTTACCTCTAACTCTAGATGTTCTAATCGCCCTTGTAAACCAAGACGTTGTTCACGGCGTGAGCTAATTAATTCCACAGTTTGATTTCTATCGTGTGTTTTCTTTTCAATCATACTTGTAATTTGCTCTTCACCGCTAGAATTCGATGTCATTTCTTGTTTTAAGAATGCTAAATCTTCTTTTGTCTTTATAAGATTCTTTTTCGTTTCATCTCGTTCTTTTGTAAGGCGTTCTACTGTTTCTTTTTGGTTTGATAATCGTTGATGCTTTTCAGCCGCTTGTACTTTTAGCTCTGTAATCTCTTTCTGAACTTTTTCCTTCGAAGAATGCTGCTCATTCTTTTGTTGTGTTAACTCTGTAATCGTCATATCGAGTTCCGTAATTTTTCCTTGCAGCTCAGTAAGCGTTTCTTCTAGCTCAGTTTTTCGCCCTTGTATCTTCGCTTGATCTTGCAAATATCCTTCTAGTTCTAAATCATAAATAGATAAGCGCTCATTAATGCGATGTTCTTCAAGCTCTAACTGATTCATCTCTTCTTTGTATTTTTGTTCGTCTACGCGCTTTTCATCAATATTTTGTCGTAGTTCTTTCAACTTCACTTCTTTTTCTTGTATTTCTTGTTTTAGCGCTTTAACAAAGTTCTCTAGCTTCTCAGTCTTTTCTTCCATATCTGTCAACTTTTCATTCCACTCTTCCAATTCCCGTTGACGTCCTAATAAAGAAGAATTTGTTTGCTTCACAGCACCGCCTGTCATAGAACCACCAGGATTCACAAGATCCCCTTCTAATGTAACAATACGATAACGATACTGCAGCTGCTTCGCTAATTCATTTGCACCTTTTAAATCATGGGCAACTAATACTGTACCTAATAAATTTGTAATTACATTTTCATATTTATTATCGTACTGTACAAGCTCTGAAGCTATCCCTATAAATGACGAATGCTGACTTATCATGCGAAGTTGCTCTGTATTAAGCGCTCGACCCTTTATAACACTTTGCGGTAAAAAGGTCGCACGGCCATGGCGGTTTTGCTTTAAAAATGTAATAGCTCGGCGTGCATGTTCTTCCGTTTGTACAACCACATGTTGCATTGCTGCCCCAAGTGCGATTTCCATCGCTACCTCATATTTTTTCGGTACAGTAAGAAGCTCTGCAACCGCACCTTCAATACCATGCAACTGACTATCACGCGCTTTTAACACTTCACGGACACCTTGGTAAAATCCGGAATAATCTTCTTGCATTTCTTCAAGCATTTCTTTACGAGAACGAGCTTGCTGAAGATATTGATATGCTTGATACAGCTTTGTCTCATTTTCACTATATTGATCTTTACATTTCCCAAGTGCAGTTTCCGTTTGCTGCATGCTTGACAACAGATTTGTAATTTGTTCTTTTATATGTTCATATTTTTCAACGAAAGTTGATTTTTTCTGCGCAATGCCTATGCGCATCTGCACATATTTTTCATTTTCTTCGTCAATACGCTGATTTTTGAAATCTCGCTGTTTAAATTGTTCCTCTAACATTGAAAGTTCATTTCGATAGCTTGCCTGTTGATTTAAAAGTTCAATATAATCCCCTTTTAAATGTTCAATTTTCTCATCTAAATTTTGTTCATATGTAGACAACAATCGTTCGCTATCATGCAGTTTCTGTTCTAACTCTTTCACATGACTTGCTAATTCCATCAATTCTTCTGTTCCTTGCATGGCACTTCCTTCATATACAGAAACTTTTTCTGTTAATTCATGAATGGATGCTTCTAACTGCGCGCAATGTGTTGTTGCATTGTTCTTTCTTTCTTTCAGCAGCTCACGTTGCCCTTCTAACTTTTCAAGTTCTTTACTAGAAAGAAGAAGAACTTCTTGTAAAGATTGAATGGACTCATCAATAGCTTGTACATTTCCGCGTATTTCTTCTAAATCCGCTTCATCTTTTTGAAGATGCGTCGATACCTTCACTTCTTCATCTTTGTTATGTTTAAATTGCTCACGAAGCGCTTCCCATTTTTCATGTAATTCTTCAATTTCATACACAATTAATGCCGTTTCAACTTTTTCTAGTTCATCTTTTTTCTCAAGATAATCTTTTGCAATAGAAGCTTGTCTTTCAAGAGGTTCAATTTGCGTACTTAATTCATGAATAATATCTTCTACACGATTTAAATTATCTTGCGTCTCCGCTAATTTCCCTTCCGCTTTCTTCTTGCGAATTTTATATTTCAACACACCAGCCGCTTCTTCAAAAACACTACGACGATCTTCTGCTTTGCTGCTTAAAATTTCTTCCACTTTACCCTGACTGATAATAGAAAACGCTTCACGTCCCATACCTGAGTCCATGAATAAATCAACGATATCTTTTAAACGACAAGACTGTTTATTAATAAGAAAATCACTATCTCCAGAACGATATACTCGTCTCGTTACACTTACTTCGTTATATTCAATTGGTAGACGTTGATCCTCATTATTTAATGTTAATGTGACTTCTGCAATATTTAATGCTTTACGTGTATCACTGCCTGAAAAAATAATGTCTTCCATTTTCGCACCGCGAAGCGATTTTACAGATTGTTCACCCAGCACCCAACGAATTGCATCTGTAATATTACTTTTCCCGCTTCCATTCGGCCCTACTACAGACGTTACACCTGGTACAAAGTCAATCGACACACGTTCTGCGAAAGATTTAAATCCTACTATTTCTAATCGTTTTAAAAACACGAAAGGCCTTCCCCCTTTATGCACAAGGAATCCCCCTAAAGTTAAGGGGGATTCGCTATAAGTTCTCTTTTAATTTTTCTAACGCTTCTTGGGCAGCATGCTGTTCTGCCTCTTTCTTAGACTTCCCACTTCCAAGACCTAATGATTCGCCATTTAGTGTAACGCGCGATACAAATTCTCGGTTATGAGCCGGTCCTTTTTCTTGCAGAATTTGATATTCTATATTCCCGCTACCATCACGCTGAATTAACTCTTGTAGTTGACTTTTAAAATCCATCACATGAGAAAAAGCACCTTCATTAATTTTTGGATAAACAACTGTTTTTAAAAATCCCCATACCTTTTCCAAACCTTGGTCGAGGTAAAGTGCGCCAACAAACGCTTCAAAGACATCCGCTAATAATGCTGGACGTTCACGCCCTCCTGTCATTTCCTCTCCCTTTCCTAAAAGGACAAGATTTCCAAATGATAGCTCATTTGCAAAGCGAACGAGAGAAGGTTCACATACAATAGCAGCGCGAAGTTTTGTTAATTCGCCCTCACTCATTGTCGGATATTTTTGAAACAAGTATTGCGAAACTGTCAGTTCTAATACCGCATCTCCAAGAAATTCAAGACGCTCGTTATCTTCATGTGGCTTTTTTCGATGCTCATTCACATACGATGAATGCGTAAATGCTTGAATCAACAACTTTTCATTTGTAAATGTAATACCTATTTTCTCTTGAAACTTTTTAAAAGCCTCTCGATATTTAGTTTCATGCTTCTTATCTCTATACTTTCTGTACGGCATAGGTCCCTCCAGGTATATATGCTGAGAAAGCCCCGTATATAAACGGGACTTTATCAAGCATTATAGATGACTCTCTATGTAAGTCACAGCATCGCCAACAGTAGCAATCTTTTCTGCTTCCTCATCAGAAATTTCCATTTCAAACTCATCTTCTAACTGCATTACAAGTTCTACTACATCTAAGGAATCAGCACCTAAATCTTCTTTAAAGTTCGCAGCTGGTGTTACCTCTGTTTCGTCTACTCCTAGACGATCTACGATGATTTTCGTTACACGCTCTAAAACGTCTGCCATATTCATTCACCTCCTTTAAAAAGTATAGACAAACAATTACTGTTTTAAATTCATCCGCTCTCCTCAAGACATCATATTTAATATTGTACAGAAAAACGAGATGAAATCAACCTATTTCTATAGTTTCTTCCCTTACATCACCATGCCGCCGTCAACATGAAGTGTTTGTCCAGTAATATAACGACTCGCATCTGATGCTAAAAAGGCAACTGCATTTGAAATATCTTCAGCTTCTCCAAATTTTGCAATTGGAATTAACTTTAGCATTTCGCTCTTTACATCTTCCGCCAATACATCTGTCATATCTGTTACGATAAATCCAGGAGCAATCGCATTCACTGTAATATTACGACTTGCTAGCTCTTTTGCTGAAGTTTTTGTTAATCCAATTACACCAGCTTTTGCTGCAACGTAGTTTGCTTGTCCTGGATTTCCAGTAACACCGACAACGGAAGCGATATTAATAATGCGTCCATGACGTTGACGCATCATATAACGAGATACAGCCTTTGTACATAAAAAGACACCTTTTAAGTTTGTATTAATAACCGTATCCCATTCTTCCTCTTTCATACGTATTAACAAATTATCTTTCGTAATACCAGCGTTATTTACAAGAATGTCAATTTGACCAAATGTATCAACAGTTTGTTTTACCATGTCAGCTACTTCTTCGCTACTTGCAACATTTGCTTTTACTGCAATTGCTTCTGAACCTAAATTTTTAATCTCATCAACAACTTCATTTGCTTTCAATTCGTTTCCTGCGTAGTTTACAACTACTTTTGCACCTTGTTTTGCCAAATCTATTGCAATTGCACGGCCAATTCCGCGAGATGCTCCCGTTACTAACGCAACTTTGTCTTTTAATAACATTAGCCTTCTCCTCTCAGTTTCGAAATGGTATCTTTCATTGTCTCCTCATCGTATATCGCATATACTTTCGCAGACGGAGCGATTGATTTCATAAGACCAGCTAAAACTTTCCCAGGCCCAATTTCAATAAATGTATCTACACCAAGCTCTACCATACGTTCAATGGATGGGTACCATAATACGGGGGAATAGAGTTGCTCAATTAATTTTTCTTGAATGTCTTCTTTACGCGTAATACAATCTGCTGTTACATTTGCAACTACCGGAATTTTTGCATCTTCAATCTTAATTTCATTTAGCACGCCTCGAAACCTCTCAGCCGCTGGTTTCATAAGTGATGAATGAAATGGACCGCTAACACGTAGTGGAACTGCACGCTTTGCACCGTTTTCTTTCGCTCTTTCTGAAGCCAATTCTACACCTTGCTTTGTACCAGAAATTACGATTTGCTTTGTGCTATTCATATTCGCAACTTGAACAGGATAACCTTCATGTGTCACTTCCTCAGTTACCTGCTTTAACATATCAGGATCTGCTCCCAAAATAGCTGCCATGGCACCTTCACCATTTGGCACAGCCTCTTCCATGTATTCGCCACGTTTTCTAACAGCATATACACCATCTTCAAATGATAGAGCACCTGCTGCTACTAGCGCACTATATTCACCTAAACTATGTCCTGCAACATAATCAGGTGTAATATCGTACTGCTCCAATACCTTTAAAATCGCAATACTTGTCGTTACCAATGCCGGTTGTGCATTGGTCGTTAACGTCAATGCTTCTTGAGGTCCTTCAAAAATAAGCGATGAAAGAGAATCCTTTAAAATTTCATCAGCTTGACGAAATACTTTTGTAGCCTCTTCATAACTTTCTGCTAATTGACTTCCCATTCCAACTGCTTGTGAACCTTGTCCTGGAAAAAGAAATGCCAGTTTTCCCATTTCAAACCCTCCTCATTATTGAAGCGCTTCTTCCTCCATTACACTCTGAATAGTAGGAATAACTTCCTTTGCTACCATTTCCCGAGTTTGACGAATCGCACTAAAAATTGATTGATCATTTGAAGAACCATGTGCTTTGATGACAGGAGCTTTCAATCCAAATAAAGCTGCTCCTCCATACTCTGAATAATCCATTTTATCTTTTAATACCATTAATTTTGGTTTTAATACCGCTGCCGCTAGTTTGCTTGTAAATGAACTCATTAATTGCTCTTTCAGCATTGAGAATAAAGATATTGCAGTCCCCTCTAACGTTTTAAGAGCAATATTTCCTGTAAATCCGTCACAAACAACCACGTCAGCTACACCTTGCAATAAGTCTCGTGATTCTACGTTTCCAACAAAGTTAAGCGGCGCATCTTTTAGCATTGCAAAGACTTGTTTAGAAAGCTCGTTTCCTTTTCCGTCCTCAGTTCCAACATTCAAAAGACCTACGCGAGGATTAGAAATCCCTCTTACTTTCTCCGCATATACAGACCCCATTACAGCATATTGGTACAAATGAATTGCTTTCGCATCGACATTTGCGCCAACATCTAGCATAACAAAGCCTTTTCCATCTACTGTTGGCATCGTCGGAGAAAGAGCAGGGCGCTCTATCCCTTCTATACGTCCTACTACAAACAATCCAGCTGCCATAAGAGCCCCTGTATTCCCAGCTGAAATACAAGCATCGGCTGCACCTTCTTTTACTTGCTGCGCAGCAAGTACCATGGAAGCTTGTTTTTTCCGGCGCACTGCTCGTACCGGCTCATCTGTCCCTTCAATTACTTCATCTGTGTGCAGCACTGTAATACGCTCTTCGCTTGTTAAATATTTGCGAATTTCATCTTCTTTTCCAACTAAAGTAATATGTAAATCTGAATATTGCTTAATTGCTTTCATTGCTCCAAGTACGACAGATTTCGGCGCATGATCGCCGCCCATCGCATCTATTGCGATTCTCATAAGTTGTTACCTTCCTCACTATAGTTACTAGATCGATACATTTCAAAAGTGCCAGCAAAAACAAGTTCATCTCCAACAAAACTTTGCACTTTGACAACCGTCCGTCCTTTATCATTCTCTACATCTTCAACACGCGCTTTTGCAACAACACGCTCTCCCAATTTTACAGGACGAATATATCGAATGGTAGACTTCGCAGTTAAAGCTAATTCTTCATCAATAACCGCAACAGCTAATGAGTTTGCTTGCGCAAATAAATGATGCCCTCGAGCAATTTGATTACGTTTAAAGACATGTTCTACTTTCACTTCAAAAATAGAAATCGCATGTCTATCTAATTCTATATCAATAATTTCTCCTACCACTTCATCAAGTGGTAAAGATTTTACATCTTCTTCATGTTGTTTCGTTGCCACATGTTTTATTCGTTCTCGTAATTCTGGAATCGAAAGTTCCATTCGATCGAGACGAATTGTTTGAATACTCACTTGAAATTGTTCAGCTAATTCTTCATCCGTAATAAACGGATTTGCTTCTATTGTTTGTTGTAACAGCTCTTGTCTTTCTTTTTTCCTTCTCTTTTTCATTCCGCACCATCCATTTTTATGACTAGGTACTAACAGTAGTATATAAGCATTAAATACAGAATGCAACATTTTTTTACTTCTTGCGCTTTAATCCAGCTTTTCTCCTTGAAAAACACCTGATTTTTCTAAATACCTCCGCAGCATTTCATACTGTTCGCTTTGCCAAAAAGCAGTCGAATCAACAAGTAGCGCAGCGTCTTGCCTTGCTGTTTCTAACGCTCGATAATCATGTACCATATCAGCTAATTTAAATACAGGTAAACCACTTTGCTTACTCCCAAAGAAATCCCCAGGACCACGCAATTCTAAATCTTTTTCCGATAGGACAAATCCATCATTTGTCTCTGTCATAATACGCATGCGTTCTTTTCCTGTTTCCGATTTCGGATCAGCAATTAAAATACAATAAGATTGTTCACTTCCACGTCCCACACGACCACGAAGTTGGTGAAGTTGTGATAACCCAAAACGTTCTGCATCATAAATAACCATCGTTGTTGCATTCGGTACGTTCACACCAACTTCTACAACCGTTGTCGAAATAAGAATTTGTACTTTATTTTCACTAAACTGATGCATTACTTCATCTTTCTCCTGAGAAGAAAGGCGGCCATGCATCAGACCAACTTGAAATTCCCCTTGATAATGATGAGTCAACATACTATGCAAATCAATTGCATTTTGCACATCCAGTTTCTCTGATTCTTCAATTAATGGACAAATGACATACGCTTGTCGTCCTTTTTTTACTTCTTTCTCTACAAATCCAAGAACACGTTCAAACATATCATGTTTCGCCCAGTATGTTTCAATGACTTTACGACCAGCCGGCATCTCATCAATAATGGATACATCCATTTCACCAAACGCAGTAATTGCTAATGTACGAGGAATTGGTGTTGCTGTCATAAATAAAACATCTGGATTTTCACCTTTTTCCCTTAACACACGACGCTGCGCTACACCGAAGCGATGTTGTTCATCCGTAATTACAAGCCCAAGCCTGTGAAATATGACTTCATTTTGAATTAAAGCATGCGTTCCAACGAGAATATCGATTTCTCCTTGTTCTAGTCTAGCTAGTATCTCGCGGCGACGCGCTCCCTTTACAGAGCTTGTTAATAATTCAATGTTCATATTAAAATGAGAAAATATAGATACTAAAGATTGATAGTGCTGCTCTGCTAAAATTTCTGTCGGTACCATTAATGCCCCTTGATATCCAGCTAATTTGGCAGCATACAAAGCAATTGCAGCCACTACCGTTTTCCCAGAACCTACATCACCTTGTAGTAAACGATTCATTCGATACGGGGACTGCAAATCTTTCATAATTTCTGTAACAACACGCTGCTGCGCATTCGTTAACGGAAAAGGAAGAGCTCCAATAAACTCTTCTAATTGTTTAAGAGATATATCTTTTTTTGTTCCCTTCGAACTTTCTCGCTCCATTTTGCGAAGTGCTTGCATCTTCAATTGGAACAAGAAAAACTCTTCATATACGAAGCGGCGACGCGCCTGTTTCATATCTTCTTGTCCACTAGGAAAATGCAAGGCATATAGTGCTTCATAACGAGATAATAACTTATAACGCGATAACAACCCTTCTGGTAACACTTCTTTCACAAAAGAACCATACTCTTTAAACGCCCCTGCAATAAAGCGACGCATTTGTTTTACCGTCAATTTTCCTTTAATTGAATATACTGGTTCTACTTCTTGTTGACGAACAACCGGCCCAAAGTGAAGTTCAGATACTGAAATCGTTTGACGATGTTGATCCCATTTCCCAGATATTGTTACCGTTTCATCAATATTTAATTTCTGCTTATAGTAGGGTCTGTTAAAGCAAACAGCTGTAATTAAATAACGCCCAACGAGAACACGTACAGTAAGACGAGATTTCTTTTTTCCATAATATTGCAGTAGAGGTTCACTATGTACTTTCCCTTCCACAGTTACTCGTTCTTCATGTTTAACTTCAGCCAAATCTTTCATCGCATAGTCTTCATAACGATACGGAAAATGCTCTAGTAAATCAGAAACCGCAAAAATCCCCATCTCATTTAGTAATACAGCTGTTTCTTCTCCAATCCCTTTCACATCCGTAATTGGAATTTGCACCACTTCATTCAAGATCTTCACGCCCCGTCAAATCTTATTCCTAACCTTTTATATATAACACACATCTTCTGTACTTGTAGGTTATATCTCAACAATGGATTACGTATTTCTGTTTTCACGTTGAATACACAATCACTACCTCTCCTATTCTACCATAGCATCAAGAAAGCAGAGTAGCCATTTCACCTTTCCCTAATCTTACATACATTCATTTTAATTTTTCGACATATAAGTCCTACTATGCAAAATACAAAATGATCTGTACCCGCTCGCTTTCTCTTTTTGTTTTAAACCTTTCATGCGGTCAAAACCCTCTGATCGTTTCTATGCATGGGTAGCTCCCCCAATTGCTTCAACGAACCATAAGCTAGGGATAAAGAAAACTCTACTGACAAAAGTTTTACTTTATTCCCCAAAAGAAAGAGAGCCTCACTGCATCTGCTAGCAAGGCCCTCTCATCATTTATATTTGTTCATCTCATAATAGAGTAATCACATTTTAAACAGAAATAAAACTTCATAATAAAGTTTTCACTTTATTCTACAGAAAAAATGAAAGAATATAAAGGTTGATTTCCATTATGAACTTCCACTTCTACATCTTCAAATTTTTCTTCTACAAATGTTACTAATGCATCTACTTCTGCTTCTGATGCATCTTCACCCTGTAAAATTGTTAAAATTTCTGCATCTTCATCAAGCATATTTTCTAACAGCTTTTTCGCAGCTGTAATTTTCTCTACATCTGTTGATACAATTTTCCCATCTGCAATGCACATGAAGTCATCTTTATTAATTGTTACACCATCAATTTCTGTATCACGAACCGCATACGTGATTTGGCCTGTTTTCACATGAGCAAGTGCTTCGTTCATTTGCGCTTCGTTTTCTTCAAGAGTTCCTGCTGGATTGAATGCAAGCATCGCTGCCATACCTTGTGGAACTGTTTTCGAACGAACAACAATTACTTCTTGGTCCATTACAGAAGCTGCTTGCTCTGCAGCCATTACAATATTACCATTGTTCGGTAATATGATAACTTTTTCTGCATTCGCCTCTTCAATTGCTTTTACAATATCTTCTGTACTTGGATTCATCGTTTGACCGCCTTCAATGACTACCGTTGCACCGATGCTTTCAAACAATTCTTTAATACCAGAACCCATTGCCACTGTTACAATTCCATAAGTCTGTTTTTCTGCAGGGTGTTGTACTTCTACATGCATCGCCGCAGGCTCATCTAATAAAGCAGTATGTTGTTCACGCATATTCTCTACTTTAATTTTGATTAAGCTTCCATAACGTTGTCCATAGTTCATCGCATCTCCAGGATGCTCAGCATGAATATGAACTTTTACGATTTCATCATCAGATACAACAAGCAATGAATCGCCATACACACTAATCTCTTCACGGAATTTTTGCTCAGAGAAATTATGTTCTTTCATTTTCTCTTCGTCTAACTTAACCATAAACTCTGTGCAGTAACCGTATTTAATATCCTCTGTACTCAATTGGCTTTGTACACTGCGGTGATGTTCTGCACGTACCATGTCGTTCATAGATGGTTGTGTTGGTTCATTCGAGGAGATCGTTTCACCTTTTAAGTCCGCTAGAAATCCTTCATAAACGACAACAAGACCTTTCCCACCGCTATCTACAACACCAACTTGCTTTAATACAGGTAATAAATCAGGTGTACGATTTAATGATGCATTCGCTTCTTTCACAACTTCTTCCATAAATGAAACAAAGTCGCGCTGTTTTTTCGCAACTGTGACTGCATGTTTACTCGTTTCCCTTGCAACAGTTAAAATTGTTCCTTCAATCGGCTTCATAACCGCTTTATACGCGGTTTCTACGCCCGCTTCTAACGCATCAGCAAAATCAATTGTTGTTAATTCTTCTTTTTGCTCAATAGATTTTGAAAAACCACGGAACAACTGAGATAAAATAACACCTGAGTTACCACGCGCTCCCATTAATAATCCTTTGGCTAAACTTACTCCGACTTTACCAGCATGTTGTGAAGGATTTCCTTTCACCTCACGCGCTCCTGAAGTCATCGATAAGTTCATATTTGTACCCGTATCGCCATCTGGAACTGGAAAAACGTTTAAAGCATCAACAAGTTGAACGTTGTTTGTTAAATTATTTGCTCCTTGTATAATCATTTGTGACAAACGTTTTCCATCAATTTTTTGAATTGACACAGTTCTTCCTCCTTAATGCACATTACAAGTTTATTACTTTAACTCCTTGTACGTAGATGTTTACAGAATCTACTGCTAGTCCTACCGTTTGATCAAGTGTATATTTCACTTTCGTTTGGACGTTATGTGCTACCTCTGAAATTTTTGTACCATAGCTCACGATAATATACATATCAATATGTACTTCATCTTCGTCTTTACGAACAATAACGCCTCTAGTGAAGTTTTCTTTTCGTAAAATTTCTGTCAAGCCATCTTTTAATTGGTTTTTAGAAGCCATACCGACGATGCCGTAACAGTCTACTGCAGCGCCTCCAGCAATTGTTGCAATTACATCTGTACTAATATCAATTTGACCGTACTTTGTCTTAATTTCAATTGACATCTCGTTTCCCCCTTCTGAAATGGTGAAAGTGAGCTAGACTACTTTATTTACTATCATATAATCTTTTTAAAGAAAATTCCATCGTTCTTTCTTTTCGCTCTCACATTTATATAATTAAACAGCACTTTTTTATGGTGAGCAAAATAGTCCATTGTTATTATACAACATATACCACTACAATATGTCAAGTGATTTTTCTTGATTTCAGCTTTTGATTTCTTACGTATAGTGTCAAGTAATTTTTCTTGATTTCTTTTTTATACACTGTTGCATTCTCTTTTTAGTTGTGTTAAATTATAGTAGTGTTTTTAGTATCGCATAAAAGACTAACATTGAAAATTACGTAGGTTACGGTAGTTAAGGGAGGGAAATATAGATGGCTCGTGTTTGTGCTATTACTGGAAGAAAAGCTCGTTCTGGTAACTCTCGTTCTCACGCAATGAACGCTACAAAACGTAAATGGGGCGCTAACCTTCAAAAAGTTCGCGTACGCATTGACGGTAAAGTTCAACGTGTTTACGTTTCTGCTAGAGCATTAAAATCTGGCAAAATCGAACGTGTTTAATAATAAAAAAGAGAGCCTGTTGGCTCTTTTTTTATTATGCTCATGAAAAAAGCACCGGTAATAGGTGCTTTTTATCCTTTTTTAAAGGTATTCAATACCGCGCGAACAATTCCACCAAGAAATTTCGGTAACTTAATTGTATAAAATCTCATGGTTTCCCTCCTACCCCCCATTACTCCACTTGTTTACTATAGACGCAGCAACAGAAGTATTTCTTCAATCAGTGCTTCTTATCACCATTAATATGCCAGAGGTAAATGAAAAAGTACCTTTTTCCGCAACGAGTTCATTACTAATACAAAGTGTCGATCCCCATTTTATCGTTTTATCAGTAAGAGGATATTTAAAGCCACGAAGTGTAATTCCCGTTACTATTTCTGTCACCGGAACAAAAGATATGTAAGGAAATGATGAATTTTCTTCAATTGTATATGTACCGGATTCCTTAACTGAAATTTCATTTTTATAATCTACAATGCTTATATTGGTATTGGATTGTAAACCTTTTATTAACATTTGAATGTTTGCTAAACTATGATCCAATCTTCCACCTGTTGCACCAAAAATACGAATTTGTTCTGATTGTTGCTTTAAAGCCCAGTTAATCGCAATCTCTAAATCAGTTTGATCCTTTTCTTTAGGAACAATATGCAAATCATGTTTTTGCTTTTGCATCCATACTAGTTCCTCTTTTGTAACAGAATCATAATCACCAAACGCTACTTCTGGCATGATTCCAAACTGTAACAAATGGTATACTCCGCGATCAACAGCTGCCCATATAACCTTTTCACTCTCATATTTAGAAAAATCTGCCCAGCACTCTACTGGACCCCCAGCTAAAATATGAATAATCACGTTCTCTCTCCTCCTATAGAAAAAAGGCAATCTGCTAATAGCTAGATTACCTTTTCTTTTAAATAAATTTCCTATCTACCGCTTTATTCTTATCCACGAATCGCAGCAATTGCTGCTCCGCGATCTTTTTCATTATATACTGCAGATCCAGCAACAAGAACATTTGCTCCTGCTTCTACACATAGTTTTGCTGTTTCTGTATTCACGCCGCCATCAATTTCAATCTCTACTTGTAAATTACGTTCACGAATCATATCGGCAACTTGTCTAACTTTCGGCAATACAGAATGAATGAATTTTTGTCCGCCAAACCCCGGGTTTACAGTCATAAGTAGCACCATATCGATATCTTCTAATACGTGTTCAATCATGGAAACTGGTGTATGTGGATTTAAAACTACACCTGCTTTAATGCCTTGTGATTTAATTAATTGAATCGTACGATGTAAGTGCGGGCAAGCTTCTACATGTACCGTAATAATGTCCGCTCCTGCTTTCGCAAAAGTCTCAATATACTGATCCGGATTTTCAATCATAAGATGAACATCTAATGGTAAAGAAGTAATTGGGCGAATAGCTTCCACAATTAATGGTCCAATTGTAATGTTTGGAACAAAATGTCCGTCCATTACATCGACATGTATGTAATCTGCTCCGCCTTTTTCTACATCTTTAATTTCTTCTCCCAATCTTGAAAAATCTGCTGATAAAATCGATGGTGCAATTTTAATCATAATTAATACCTCGGCTTTCTCTCTCTAATTTCTTCAATAAATTGCACATAGTGCTCATAACGATAGCTTGTAATATTCCCTTCTTCTACCGCTTCTTTCACCGCACACTTCGGTTCAGAAAGATGTGTACAACCTCTAAATTTACAGTATTGACTCTGTTCTTTCAACTCTGGAAAACAATATGTGAGATCTTCTACTTCTATATCGATGAAATCGAGTGAACTAAATCCAGGTGTATCCGCCACAAGCCCACTCCCTACTTCAATTAATTCTACATGTCTTGTCGTATGCTTACCTCGTCCTAAATGAGCTGAAATCTCATTCGTTTTTAGCGCCAAATCTGGACGTAATACATTTAAAAGCGAAGATTTCCCTACACCAGATTGACCTGCTACAACGGAAACACACCCTTCTAAAAACGGCTTTAACACTTCTATACTTTCTGATGTTGTCGTTGAAGTGAATACAACATCATATCCAATTGCCATGTAATCTTTTGCATATACCTCAATCATTTCACGTGTTTTCGCATCTACTAAATCCATCTTACTAATACATATAATCGGCTTAATATTATGAAACTCAATTAAAACTAAAAACCGATCTAATAGTAATGGATTGAATTCTGGCTCAACAGCTGAAAACACAAGAAGTGCTTGATCAATATTCGCAATCGGCGGACGCACAAGCTCATTTTTTCGTTCTAATATTTCTAGAACATATCCTTCACTCGGATTATCAGCTTGAAATACAACTTGATCACCAACAAGCGGTGTAATCTTATGCTTACGAAATACACCACGTCCTCGGCACTGTGTGATTCCTTCTTCATGCTGCACATAGTAGAACCCACTTAAAGCTTTTATAATTTTCCCTTCTGGCATACATTCTCTCCTTTATTTATCTTGTTCTAAAAGACATAAAAATAGCTATTCATAATAGACTTTAGAACGAGATTCGTTCAACTCACCATTTATCATTATTTTTAATAGGAATTTCACTTTATTGCGTTGGGTACAAAACTTCTTTTTCAATTAAGGTCGTTCCATCACGAACAATTTTGTAACGCCCTTTTTTTCCTTCTTGAATAATAAACTCAAGAGAGACTGTCGTTGACTCCGTTATTGTTCTCGCTTCAAACGGTTTATCCATAGTGGTTTGCATATCTTCTTTATATATTTCAATCTTTTGCGGTGTTTTCTCTCCAGTTGCTGGCCCTTGATACTGAATTGGAATATTGTCAACTTTTACAATTTTTGTTGGTTTTTCTTTCTGTCCTTCAGAGACAGTAATTGTTACTTTTGCGCCTTCTTTTAAATTCGTCTCTGGCTTTGGTGATTGTGAAATAACAAGCCCCTTATCCACTGTATTGGAATACTCTCTCTTTATTTCTGGCACAAGCTTTTTCTCACTTAAATAGCTGTTCACGCTACTTTCTGTCCAACCAGTAAAATCAGCGAGTCGAATTTGTTTCGGCCCTTTACTAATCCACACCTTTACCTCTTGCTCTTCTTCTACAATAGATTGTCCTTCTTCTGGACTTTGTACTACAATTTCATCTTGCGGCTTTTCACTTTCAATATAATAAGGAACAACCCCTTTATATGGAGTCAATTCGTCTTTAATCTTTTCATAATCTTTCCCTATTAAATTGGGCATTTTTTTCTTTTGCTTTCCACCTGATTGAAAAATCGTAATTTTTGTATTTTCTCGTACAACTCGCCCTGCTGCTGGACTTGTTTTAATAACCTTACCTTCTTCCACTTCATTTGTATATATAACTTGCGGCGGCGATGTCAATTCGAATCCTTTATTCACGAGCGTATTCACTGCTTTTTCATATGTCATACCAGACACATCTGGCACTTTGACTTCCTTTGGAATAAAGAAACCTGGAATAACCGTCACTGCCAGTATTCCACAAACAACTAAAAATAGGAAGGTCGTCAACAAAATTTTAAGCCAACGATTACTTTTTTTCTTTTTTTGTTCTTTTTCTGATTCGTCCTGCTGCTTTTTTTCTTTCGACTTTCCAGATAAAATAATTGTTTCTTCAGTATTTGTATTTAATAACTGTTCCTGCTGAATGATAGGAATCGCTTTTGTCGCTTCCATATCTTCTGGTATATGAAAAGGTTGTTCATTTATTCGCTCTGGATATAATGCAGTTTCAATATCACGTCTCATTGCATTTACAGACTGATAACGATGAAACGGATCTTTCGCTGTTGCTTTTAAAATAATATTTTCTACACTTTGCGGAATATCAGGATTCCACCTTTTTGGAGATGGTGTTTCATTTTGTAAATGTTTAAGTGCAATAGAAACAGCAGATTCTCCGGAAAATGGCGGCCTTCCAGTTAATAGTTCAAACATTACAATTCCAAGAGAATAAATGTCTGATTGTTTATTTGCAACACCACCTCTTGCCTGTTCAGGAGATAAATAATGAACAGAACCAAGAACAGAATTTGTGTGTGTTATAGTGGTTGCACTTGTCGCAGTTGCGATTCCAAAATCTGTAACCTTTACAACACCATCATTTCGAATTAAAATATTGTGAGGCTTAATATCACGGTGGACAATTTCAAAATGATGCGCATGAGCCATCGCAGCAGTTAACTGTTCCATAATAGCAATCGCTTCTTCTACAGGAAGAAGCCCTCGCTGTTGTATGTATTGTTTTAACGTTTGACCTGGTACATATTCCATAACAAGATAATAGATTCCATCTTCTTCTCCAACATCATACATATTCACAATATTTGGATGCGATAACGTTGTAACCGACTGTGCTTCTCGATGGAAACGCTTAATAAATTCCTCATTATTTGAATAGTCAAGCCGCAACATTTTTACAGCTACATCGCGATCGAGTATGTCATCATGCGCCAAATATACATTGGCCATTCCCCCGCCGCCAATCATTTTAAGTAGCTTGTAACGGTCATTTAGGCGTCTTCCAATCATCACGTTGTCATTCACCTACTTTCGTTCGCCGAGTCCGCATAATCAATAATGACAAGAGTAATATTGTCTTCTCCTCCAAAATCATTTGCAAGCTGCACAAGTTGTTGACTTTTTGTTTGCAAAGACTCATCAGCTTGTAAAATTTCTTGCATATTACTCATTGCAACTTTATTAGATAACCCATCCGAACAGAGCAACAACTGATCTCCCTCTTCTAATACTAAGGTTTTCACATCTAATATAACGGTTTTTTCCGTTCCAAGCGCTCTAAGTAAAACATTTTTTCTTGGATGATATTCAGCGTCTTCTTTGGAAATTTCCCCATGCCGAACGAGTTCATTTACAAGGGAATGATCTTCTGTAACAAGTGACATATAATCATCTGATAGCATATAACAGCGACTATCTCCAATATGACCAATCGTCACAAAAGTATCCGTACATATAGCAGCAACGATTGTTGTTCCCATCCCACTACATTCTGGATGTTCTCCAGAATATTTGTATACTCGTTCATTAATAATTTGCGCATGATTATGTAACCATTGTTCTGCTTTTTTAGGCGTATTCATATTATACGTTTGTTTCCAGTAGTCATGGAACAATTGGATTGCCATCGAGCTAGCAACATCGCCTGCTCGATGACCTCCCATTCCATCTGCTACAACCGCTAAAATATCTCCATCTAAATTATGAAATACTCCTGCACTATCTTCATTATGTTGACGAACTTTTCCTTTATCTGATAGAAACACGGTTTTCATCATCTCACCTCGTCTCTTCTTTGCGCTCCTTTGCACGCAATTGACCGCAGGCTGCATCAATATCATGACCTTGTTCGCGACGAATTGTTACGTTAACACCACGATCTTTTAATGTTTTTTCAAACAAGAAAATTTGTTCACGCGGCGTTCTCACATAGTCACGTTCTGGTACATAGTTAACTGGAATTAAGTTAACATGACATTTCACACCTTTTAACAGCTGAGCTAACTCTTCAGCATGTTCGACTTGGTCGTTTTCTCCTCCAAATAAGCCATACTCAAATGTAACGCGGCGTCCTGTTTTTTCAATGTAGTATTTAATAGCTTCCATTAAATCTGGCAGCTTGTACGCTCGGTTAATTGGCATTAATTTTGAGCGCAGCTCTGTATTTGGAGCATGTAAAGAAACCGCAAAGTTAATTTGTATATTTTCTTCAGCAAACTTATAAATTTTCGGGATAATTCCACTCGTTGATACCGTCATATGACGCGCTCCAATGTGAAGTCCTTTTTCATGATTCACGATGCGTAAAAACGCCATTAAACTGTCATAATTATCAAATGGTTCTCCGATTCCCATCACAACAAGAGAGCTAACACGCTCATCTGTAGCGTCTAACTCACGTTGTACTTCGACAACTTGCGCAACAATCTCACCTGCTTCTAAATTACGTTTTAAGCCGCCAAGTGTTGATGCGCAAAACGTACAGCCAATTCGGCACCCAACTTGCGTTGTCACACAAATTGAATTTCCGTACTCATGGCGCATTAATACTGTTTCAATAGAATAACCATCATGCAGTTGAAATAAAAATTTAATCGTTCCATCTGAAGATGTTTGTTTTACTAATGTTTTTAAAGTTGTAATATCAAAGGAATTCGACAATTTTTCACGCAATCCTTTAGAAAGGTTGGACATATCCTCAAAAGTTGTTACTCTTTTTTTGTATAGCCAATCAAAAATTTGACCAGCACGGAATTTCGGTTCCCCTTGTTCTTTTAACCATTGTTCCATATCATGAAGCTGCAAGGAATAAATAGATGGCTTTTTTTCTTCCAATTCTTTTTTTTGTTTTTTTACAGTAGTTTCCATGATGCTACACCTTCTTTCTTAAACAAGCAATATAAAATCCATCCGTTGCAAAGTAATGCGGCAAAATTTGCACTCCACCTTTTCCTACATATGGATGCACAGCTTTTGGCAATCGGTCTTTCATTGTTGTATCCCATTCAAATTCAGAATGTGATTGTAAAAACTGCTCTATTACTTGTTCATTTTCTACTTTCTCAATTGTACACGTACTATAAACAAGGCGTCCTCCCTTTTTCAACAAAGGAGCTACCTTTTCTAAAATAGATAGTTGAATATTGGCAAGTCTTTCACTATCTTCTTTTTGTTTTCCCATTTTAATATCTGGCTTACGGCGAATTACCCCAAATCCAGAACACGGCGCATCTACTAATACTTTATCAAAGCTCTCCTTTTCAAAATGCTCTTGCACTTTCCGTGCATCAAGTGCTTTTGCTTCGACATTTTCTAGTTGAAGGCGCTTTGCTTGCTGCTGAATTAAACGCACTTTGTGCGGGTGTAAATCAAGAGAAATAACTTTCCCCGTTCCTCCCAAACGTTCTGCAATATGCGTTGTCTTCCCGCCAGGAGCAGCGCAGCTATCTAGAATAATATCTCCTGCTTCCGGATCAAGCGCGCGAGCCACAAGCATAGAACTTTCATCTTGAATAGATAGCAATCCTTCTTGAAATGCTTCTGTATGAGCTAGATTCCCTTTTTCAATTTGAATCGCATCTTCCGACAAATCGCCATGCTTTGCTTGAATTCCTTCTGTTTCTAACATTTTGAGCACATCTTCTACAGACGTTTTCGCTACATTAACTCTAGCTGTCGGAACTGGCGGGAGTAAGGTTACTTCACACATTTGTCTTGCCGTTTCAATTCCGTATGCTTCTATCCACTCTTTTACAAGCCATTCTGGATGGCTTGTTGCAATAGCAAGGCGCTTTTCCGGACTTTTAATCTCATCTAGCGATGGAACTCCTTCACGCTGAATCGAACGAAGTACCCCATTCACAAGCCCAGCGATTCCTTTATGACCACGACGCTTCGCAATTTCAACTGCTTCATGAATGGCAGCACGCTCTGGAACACGATCTAAATATAGCATTTGATATAAAGAGAGACGAAGGAGTACTTTCACCCACAGTTCAATCTTTTTTCGTAAAAACGGCTGTAAATAATAATCAAGTGTATCACGTCGCTGAATTGTTCCGTATACAATTTCAGTTAACAAGCCAACATCTTTTTTATCAATGCTACTCTTTTCAATCAGGTTGTTTAAAAGCAAGTTGCTATATGCACCGCTTTTTTCAACTTGTACTAAACCGTCAAGAGCTAATTCGCGAACATTTTGTTTCATGCGTCTTCTCCTAACTTCGTACCTATTTCAGGTTTTGTTCCACGTAAAAATTGTGAACAGTCCATGCGTTTTTTACCGGATGGTTGCAACTCCGTGATTTTAATTGCTGTTTCATTTCCTGTTGCCACAACGAAACCATCTTCTTCAATTGCAACAACTGTCCCTGCTTCGGCTTTCACTGTTACAGGAACTTTTTCTCCCCACCATACTTTTGCAACTTGTCCTGCTAACGTCGTGTAAGCAACTGGCCACGGATTTAAACCACGAATGTGATTGTAAATCTCTTCTCCTGTTTTCGTCCAATCAATCTTTTCCTGCTCACGTTTAATATTATAAGCAAATGTTGCTTCTTCCTCATTCTGTTTAATTGGTTCTAATTTTCCTTGTATTAGCATTGGAACAGTTTCCGATAATAAATGAGCTCCAGCCACGCTTAATTTATCAAATAACAAGCCGGTTGTTTCGCGTTCTGTAATTTCCACTTCTACTTGCGTTAAAATATCACCAGCATCTAATTTTTCAACCATATACATAATCGTAATGCCCGTTTTTTCTTTTCCTTGCATAATCGAATAATGAATAGGTGCACCGCCGCGAAGTTCTGGAAGTAACGAAGCATGGACATTAATACATCCATATTTCGGTGCTTCTAAAATTTCATTTGGTACGATTTGTCCAAATGCAGCTGTCACTATCAAATCCGGTTCTAATGCCAACACCTTTTCATATTCATCTTTTTCACGAATCTTTAATGGTTGTAACACCGGAATACCATGTTTTTCTGCTTCAACTTTCACAGGCGTTGGGGTTAACACCTTTTTTCTACCTACCGGACGATCAGGCTGCGTCACAACCCCAATCACATCATATCCATCTTCAATAAGACGACGAAGCACCGGCACTGAAAAGTCCGGTGTTCCCATAAATACAACTTTCACCATTTGAAAAACTCTCCTTTTACATCTCTTCTAATTCATTTTCCTCATAATATCGCGTTACTTTAGATGTAAATAACACACCGTGTAAATGATCGATTTCATGTTGGATTGCACGGGCCAAAAAGCCGTCTGCTTCTAATAAATACACTTTCCCGCGGCGATTTTGGGCACGTACTTTAATATACTCAGCACGTGTTACATCACCAAAAAGCCCCGGAAAACTTAAGCAGCCTTCGGGACCTACTTGTTCACCACGTTGTTCTAAAATAACAGGATTAATTAATTCAATTTTCCCGTTATCATCATCAATGTCTACAACAGCAACTTGCAGACTTACACCAACTTGCGGTGCTGCTAATCCAACGCCATCTGCAATTAACATTGTTTCGTGCATATCTTTTAAAAGCTTCACTAACTTTTTATCAAAATTTATAACACGGTCACATGGCGTTTCTAATACTTCATTTGGATGTTTTACAATTTCTAATGTTGCCATACTGCTCTCCTTTTCAACATACAATCAGATTGAAATAAAGTGAAACTTCCATCAATGGTGGCATTCTCCACTGATGGTTAGCCTGCCTAATCAAGTACAAGCCAACAGTAAGAGTCTGGGTAACGAGACTCTCCTTCCTACTTGTAAAAGTTCCACTTTATTTTATCCATTTGCCTCTAAATTCAGCTCTACTACATCAACATAGTTGGATTAAAATCAATTGAGATTTGCAAATCTTTTTGCATTTCTGCTTGATAATGTTCATTTACCATTTTAAGCACGTACTGTAAGTTTGGTTCCCGTTTGTATTTTATCATGCATTGGTAGCGATATCTATCTTTTATACGAGGAATTGCCGAAGCAACCGGACCTAAGATCATCGTTTGCTGTGAACAATGTTGTCGTAAAAAACCAACAATTTTCTCTGTTACCTGCACTGCTTTTAATAATTCTGGATGAGATACTGTAACTAATGCGACATAATAATAAGGTGGATATTGCCGCATTTTCCTCATATACATCTCACGTTCAAAAAACACATCATACTTCTGTTGTTTTGCTAATTCTATACTATAGTGTTCAGGTGTATACGTTTGAATGACTACTTCTCCTGGAAGTTCGTGACGTCCAGCTCGGCCGCTTACTTGCGTTAAAAGCTGATATGTTTTTTCACTTGCCCGGAAATCCGGCAAATGCAGCATTGTATCTGCTGTCAATACACCTACAAGCGTCACATTTGGAAAATCAAGACCTTTAGCAATCATTTGCGTTCCAAGTAAAATATCTGCCTCTCCTGCCCCAAATGACTTCAGGAGCTTTTCATGCATCCCTTTACGACTTGTCGTATCCACATCCATTCGAATCACACGTGCTTCTGGAAACAATTTTGTAATTTCTTCTTCAACCTTTTGTGTCCCTGTCCCAAAGAAGCGGATATAGGTACTATTACAAGCAGGACAAGCATTCGGTAAATTTTCCTCATAACTACAATAATGACATTTCATGCGGTTATTCATTCTGTGATATGTAAGTGAAATATCACAGTGTGGGCATTGCACGACATATCCGCAATCACGGCACATAACAAATGTCGAATGCCCTCTTCGGTTTAAAAAAAGCACCATTTGTTCTTTTTTCTCTAATCGATCCGCTATCTTCTCATGAAGAAGCTGAGAAAACATAGAACGATTGCCACCCCTAAGCTCTTCTCTCATATCAATAATCTCAACTGCCGGCAAATCCCTTTCATTCATCCGCTTTGTCATTGTAAGCAGTTTATATACACCTTTTTTGGCACGAGCGAACGATTCTAGTGTAGGTGTAGCACTTCCTAATACAACAGGACAATTGTGATATTCTCCCCGCCGAATTGCAACAGAACGTGCGTGGTAGCGTGGATTGTCCTCTTGTTTGTAACTCGATTCATGTTCTTCATCAATAATAATAATTCCTAAATTCTCAAATGGTGCAAAAATTGCTGAACGCGCCCCTACAACTACTTTGACTTCTTTCCGTAAGATTTTACGCCATTCATCATATTTTTCCCCAACAGACAATGCACTATGAAGAACTGCAACTTGTGAGCCAAAACGCCCTTTAAAACGATCCACCATTTGCGGCGTTAACGAAATTTCAGGTACAAGTACAATGGCTTCTTTTCCTTTTCTAAGCACTTCTTCAATTGACTGTAAATAAACTTCTGTTTTTCCGCTACCTGTGACACCGTACAGTAAAAACGTCTCATGCTGCTCTTCTGTAATGGAGGTTAAGATCGGTGCAATAACCTGTCGTTGCTCTTCTGTAAGCGGGAATGGTTTTGTACGCTCAAAAGCATCATCATCATACGGATTTCGATATACTTCCACATATTTTTCAGCTAACCAACCTTTTTTCACAAGAGATTTAATGGGAGCATCCGTCATTTGCAATTCTTCCATTACTATTTTTAACGGTACGGACTGATAGTGTTCCATGAAATAATACAATACATCTTGCTGCTTTTTACTCTTTAGATGAAAGGCTGTTTCCTCTAATTCTTCATACGGCAAAACAGGTTGAATCATTTTTTGTTTTTTCTTTTGCGCCTTATCCTTTACTTCATAAACAACTTCTACAGTCCCTTTTGCAATTTCTGTTTGCACTGCACGGTACATCTGTGGTTGTTCATCAAGCACATTCCAGTCGATGCTTTCTTTTCCTTGAAAGAGCAATTTCACATTGGCCGCTACGTCTTCTGGTCTATGAAGACGTAGCTGTTTTTTATATGTCGCTTTAATTGCTGTTGGCAACATAACTTGGAATGCTGAAATTGTGAAACAAAGCGTTTCGTCTGTAAGCCAACTTCCAAGCTGCAACAATTCCTCATTTAATACAGGTGTAACATCTAACAATTCATGCAATGTTTTTAACTTATTTACATTTACATCTACTGTATCTTTTATCCCGATGACAAATCCTTGTAATTTTCGCGGTCCAAATGGAACAACGACTCGCATACCCGTTTGAACAAGATCTTCCCAACGTTTAGGAATAATATAATCGAATGGCCTATCCGTTTGCCTTGCTGGAACATCGACAATTACACTTGCAAATTTCATGCAGGATCCTCTTCCAGCATTTTTTCAACATGTAGTAAAATTTCTCTCGCTACTTCCTGCTTTGTTAATAGCGGCAATTCAACCACGGCGCCATTTCGTTTATACATTGTCACAATATTTGTGTCCGTACCAAATCCTGCCCCTTCTGCTTTTACATCATTCGCAACAATCATGTCAGCATTTTTTTCGCGTAATTTTTTCGTTGCATACTCTTCAACGTTCGTTGTTTCTGCTGCAAAACCAATGAGTAATTGACGTTCTTTTCGCTCACCTAATGTTTTAAGAATATCTATCGTACGTTCCAATTCGATGATTGTATCGCCATTTTTCTTTTTCATTTTTTCATCATAAACGATTTTCGGCCGATAATCTGCAACGGCAGCTGTTTTAATCACAACATCCATACGAGAATAATGATGTAAAACTGCCTCTAACATATCTTGTGCTGATTGCACTTGTATTGTCGTTACATTCGCAGGCGGCGTTAGCGCCGTTGGACCAGAAATAAGAATGACTTCCGCACCAAGACTTGCCGCAACTTCCGCAAGTGCATATCCCATTTTCCCAGAAGAAAAATTCGTCATAAAACGAACTGGGTCAATTTTTTCACGTGTCGGTCCCGCCGTCACCAATATTCGTTTTCCTTGCAGCGGCTTCTCTTCTGAAAGATGCTTCTCTAACATTGCTACAATGTTTTCTGGTTCTTGTAACCGGCCTTTGGCAACATATCCGCAAGCTAAAAAGCCTTCTCCAGGCTCGATAAATGTATATCCTAACTGTTTTAACGTTTGCATATTTTTTTGGACAACTGGATTTTCGTACATATGAACATTCATCGCAGGTGCAATCCACACTGGTGCTGTTGTTGCCAGAAGAGTCGTTGAAATCATATCATCTGCAAGACCATTTGCGAATTTGCCAATGATGTTTGCGGTCGCCGGTGCTACAAGTACAAGATCAGCCCAGTCTGCTAAATCAATATGAGCAATGACTGCTGAATCTTTTTCATCAAATGTATCTGTGTATACATCATGGCGAGAAAGTGCTTGAAATGTAAGTGGTGTAACAAACTTCATTGCCGACTCGCTCATTATTACTTTTACAAGCGCACCTGCCTGTGTTAACTTACTTGTTAGTGCAGCTGCTTTAAATACAGCAATGCCTCCTGTAACACATAAAAGTATTTTTTTCCCTTTTAGCATAAGTTTCGTCCTCTTTCTTTCATGACTCCTATTCGAACTTCAAGTCATTCTTCATCACAGCATACAAATACAAGCTGTCGTTATTCTCTATCCTTTATGAATCCATTTTGATTTCTCGACATATAGATTGCTTCTATGCATGACCAGATGCTCTTTCCCGCCTAAAAAGAAAGCCTTTATGTCGTTTTTAAATTTCAATTTATCTATATCGTAAAAAAATAACAACCTACTTGTAAATAGGTTGTTACTGTTACATAGAAAAGTATAGTATCTATGCCTCTATTTGTCGAAAAGAAAGCTTTACTTTTGGTCGTTATCTTCACTTGGTTCGTAGTTTAATAATTGTGCATTAATTTCTTCTAATGCTTTACCTACAAATTTATGAGATACTGGTTGCTCAACACTACAATCGTCATGCTCTTGCATTTCACGAGCGCGCTTTGCAGCTACTGTTACTAGCGTATATTTAGAATCAATTTTTTGTAACAATGAATCAATAGATGGGTTTAACATATTACATTTCCTCCGTCATTTCTTTATAATATTTTGCTACTCGCTCACGGCGACAATGTTCACCTATCACAATTGCATTAATACGTTCGCAAGCAAGTTCTACTTCATCGTTTTCTACTACGTAGTCATAAGCATCCATCATTTCGATTTCTTCTTTTGCTACTGTTAAACGATTTTGAATTACTTCTTCTGTTTCTGTACCACGGCCCACAATTCGGTTTTTTAGTTCCGATAAACTTGGAGGAGCTAAAAAGATAAATACGCCTTCTGGAAAAGCTTTCTTTACTTGAATTGCACCTTGCACTTCAATTTCTAAGAAAACGTCTTTCCCTTGTTGTAATGTTTGCTCTACATAATCAATTGGTGTTCCGTAATAGTTTCCAACAAACTCCGCCCATTCAAGCAGTTTATTATTTTGAATCATCTCTTCAAACTCTTCTCTCGGTTTAAAGAAATAATCAACACCGTCTACTTCTCCTTCACGCGGTTTACGCGTTGTTACAGAAATAGAATATTGTAAATTTGTATCTTCTTGACTGAACAATTCCTTTCGAACTGTTCCTTTTCCAACACCAGAAGGCCCTGAAAGAACAATGAGCAACCCTCTTCTACTTCTCATATATATGTTAAACCTACCCTTCGTCACTTAAATCTTCTTTATTGTTTAACCGATGTGCAATTGTTTCCGGTTGTATTGGACTTAATACAATATGCCCATCATCCATAACAATCACCGCTCGAGTTTTTCGACCATAGGTAGCATCAAGCAGCACATTTTGTTCGCGAGCTTCCTGTACTAACCTTTTAATCGGTGCTGATTCCGGACTTACAATGGAAATAATTCGATGTGCAGATACGATATTTCCATATCCAATATTTAAAAACCGCATGGCCATAATTTGCGCCTCCTAGTAAGTCTATCCGATTTCTCCCTCTCGTATAACTTCGTATACAATTGACAGCTACTCAATATTTTGTACTTGTTCACGAATTTTTTCAAGATTATTTTTCATTTCAACAACATATTTTGAAATTGTTAAGTCATTTGCTTTTGAACCAATTGTATTAATTTCACGATGCATTTCTTGTACGATGAAATCCAATTTTCTTCCAATTGGCTCTTTACTTTGCAGCGTCTCTTGAAATTGTTCTAAATGACTTTGCAAACGAACTAATTCTTCATGAATATCACAGCGGTCTGCAAATACCGCTATCTCTGTAAGTAATCGCTGTTCTTCTAATTCTTGATTATGTAATTCTTTCAAACGGTTTTCTAAGCGTTCACGATATTTTTGAATAACTGACGGCGCATATGGGACAATGGAACGCACACACGTGTAAATGCCTTGTAAACGATGCTCCAAATCTTTATGTAGTCGTTCCCCTTCACCATCACGCATCGTTTTTAACATACTAGCTGCGCGGCGAACCGCTTCATACAAACTATGTTCAAACGCTTCATTTACATTTTCAACTTCTTCAATTGCTGTCACTTCCGGCATAGCAATAAGCTGCTGTAATGTAATCGAATCCTGTAATTGAAATTTCCCCTTTGCTTCTTCCATAATGAGCTTATATTGCTCTAAAAGGGACCAATCCACGCGTAATTTTCGTTCAACGAGTCCTTCCCCTTCAACAATAATCGATACTTCAATACGTCCACGGTCTACTTGTTCTGCAATTAATTTGCGGATTTTATCCTCGAACACCATCATTTGCTTTGGAAGACGAATATTCATCTCTAAAAAACGATGGTTGACCGACTTCATTTCTACTGTAATTTGAAACGCATCACTTTCTACTTTTGCGCGTCCAAAACCTGTCATACTCGAAATCATTTTATCACATCCAAGCCATGATCTTACTCAATGAAAAAGGTAATAGAGACTCTACTCTACTACCTTCTCAAATTATAGCACACTTTTATGTCATTTACTATTTCAAGTTTACCCCTCTTTTATATACAATTGTTTTCTTCTTTTCTGACTTCCCAGTTAGTAAAGATCCTACTAATAAAAATGTTGGAATAGAAGAAAGCCCAACAATTAAGAGCCAATCTTTCGCTTGAATTGGCATCGTACTAAAAATCGGTTGCAACGGCGGATAATAGATCACTACTAGCATGAGTAAAATCGAAAGAATTACCGCTCCTACTAAGTACATATTTCCAAATGGATTACGGTGAAAGACAGAATGCTCACTGCGGCAGTCAAACACATGAATAAGCTGAGCTAACACAAGTGTTGCAAAGGCAACTGTTTGCGCATACTTTAATTCATTTGGATGTTGATTGTATGCAATGATAAATGCTAAGAGTGTCATCGCACCGATTAAAAAGCCTCGACTCACAATTTTCCATGCAAGCCCTCTTGCAAATACCCCTTCTTTTGGATGACGTGGTTTTCTTCGCATCACATCACCTTCTGCCGCATCAAGTCCGAGCGCCATTGCCGGCAAACCATCTGTTACTAAATTCACCCATAAGATTTGAATGGGTACGAGCGGCAATGGCAATGCTAATATCATTGCAAATAGCATAACTAAAATTTCGCCAACATTAGACGCTAGTAAATAACGAATAAACTTACGAATGTTTTCGTAAATATTTCTTCCTTCTTTAATTGCCGCTTTTATAGTAGCAAAATTGTCATCTAATAACACAAGAGATGATGCTTCTTTCGCAACATCCGTCCCAGTAACCCCCATCGCCACACCAATATCAGCTGCTTTTATAGCAGGCGCATCATTCACGCCGTCGCCGGTCATTGCCACAATATGATCTTTATTTTGCAGCGCCTTCACAATTTTTAATTTATGTTCTGGAGAAACACGTGCAAAGACATATGTTTCATCGACAATATCTTCTAATTCTTCAACCGACATGTTTGCAAGTTCGATTCCCTCTACAACGCGACCACCATGTGGTAAAATCCCAAGCTGCTCAGCGATCGCCATCGCTGTTACTTTATGGTCTCCTGTAATCATAATTGTTTTAATACCCGCATCTTTACATTCTTGCACCGCTTGTTTCACTTCCGGTCTTGGCGGATCAATCATTCCTTGCAATCCAATAAACATTAAATCTTGTTCTGCTTCTCGTTCACTTTGCAGATGATCTGTTGTTTTTAATGGTTTAAAAGCAATTGCAATTGTACGAAGTGCTTGACTTCCTAAATGATGAATCGTCGTTTGTACTTCATTTCGATACAATTCTGTTAACGGCTGCTGCTTATTTCCCCATAAAATAGTTTGACTCATTTGTAATAAAACATCAGGTGCTCCCTTGGTTACTACAAATTTTTTCCCTGCCTTGTCACGAACGATTACACTCATCATTTTCCTCGTTGAATCAAATGGAAATTCGTGAATGACCTCAAATTGATCCTTTATCCCTTCTCTTGAAATACCAGCCTTCATCGCTGCCACAACGAGTGCACCTTCTGTCGGGTCACCGTCTAATACATATGTTTTTTTCTTTTTCACGATATTTGCGTTGTTACATAGGCATCCAAATGTGAGAAGCTGATATAAAGAACGAGCCGCTGGTGGATTTATTTTCTTATCATCTTTCATAAATTCGCCTTTTGGTTCATAGCCTTGCCCCGTTACATTCCACGTTTCACCACTCGACCATACATGTGTGACCATCATTTTATTTTGCGTCATTGTCCCTGTTTTGTCTGAACAAATGACAGATGCGCATCCTAAAGTTTCAACCGCAGGTAGCTTTCTTACAATTGCTTTTTTCTTAATCATCCGCTGCACACCGAGTGAGAGTGCTACTGTCACAATGGCTGGCAATCCTTCAGGAATCGCTGCAACGGCAAGCGAAACACCCGCTAAAAACATATGATACATTTCATTTCCTTGATAAACACCAACTAATACAACGAGTGCCGTTAAAATTAATGCAACGATAATTAAAATTTTGCCTAGCTGCTCAAGTCTTCTCTGCAGTGGCGTTTCATTTTGCTCTGCATTTTGCAGCATATTTGCAATTTGTCCCATTGCCGTATTCATTCCTGTCCCAATAACAACTCCAATACCGGATCCCCTCGTAATCATCGTTCCCATGAATGCCATATTTGTTTGATCACCAATTGAAACATCAACACCTTGCAGAACATCAATTCTCTTTTGGACCGGCACTGATTCTCCAGTTAATGCTGACTCTTCAATATATAGACTTGAAGCTTCAATGAGACGTACATCCGCACCGATACGATCCCCGCTTGAAAATTTAATAATATCTCCAAGCACAAGACCTTTCGAAGGAATCTTCATCCACTTCCCATTTCGAAGTACAGTTACTTGCGGGGCGGCAAGCTCTTTTAATGCTTCCAGTGATTTTTCTGCTTTTCTCTCTTGAAAAAAGCCAAGAATTCCATTGATAATGACAATTGCCACAATCGCAATTGCATCCACATATTCTCCTAAAAAAGCAGAAATAATCGTTGCTCCAAACAAAACAAGTACCATAAAATCTTTAAATTGCGCCAAGAACACAACAAGTGCAGAAGGCCGCTTTGCTTCTTGCAATTCGTTTGGGCCAAGTTTTTTCAGCCGAATTTCCACCTCTTGCTCCGTCAATCCTGTTTTTACATTTGTATTCGCTCGCTCTTCTACTTCATGTGCACGCAGTTCATACCAATTCATCTCGCCACCTACCTCCTGATTGCAGACATGCTCTAATGAAAGCTTATTCAGCCTCGTCCGAAAAAATGCTATAATTAACTTTTAGTAAGAAAGGAGTGTTTGGCGTGGCATTTGATGGATTATTTACAAGAGCAATCACACATGAAATTGCAAATTCTCTTCAAAAAGGAAGAATTTCAAAAATATATCAACCGTCAAAATATGAAATTTTATTACATATTCGGGCAAACGGAAAAAATCAAAAATTACTTCTTTCCGCACACCCAACATATGCACGGATGCATCTAACAACACAAAATTATGACTCCCCTGCATTACCACCAATGTTTTGCATGCTTCTTCGCAAACATTTAGAAGGTGGATTCATTGAAAAGATTGAACAAATTGATTTAGAACGAATGATTCAAATTACCATTCGCAGCCGTAATGAAATTGGTGATGAATCATTAAAAACATTAATCATTGAAATCATGGGGCGTCATAGCAATATCATTTTAGTAGACTCTAAAACAAATATCATTTTGGATAGCTTGAAACACGTTTCTTTAGCGGTAAACCGTCACCGCACTGTATATGCCGGGGCTGAATATGTTGCACCACCAACGCAACAGAAAATCAATCCCCTGCAAATTGAAACGCAAGAAGAATTTATTCGACCGCTCGACTTTTTATCAGGAAATATGGATAAACAACTAGTAGGTGCTTATATAGGAATCTCTCCATTATTTGCAAAAGAAGTAGTTACAAAGGCTGGCATGGTAAATGAACATGCATTATCTGAAGCATTTTTCACATTACAAAAACCGCTCTTACAACATCAGTATACGCCTTCAATGATTACAGCAAATGGGAAAGAATTCTTTTATTTATTCACACTTTCACACTTAAAAGGTGAAGAGAAAACATTTTCATCTGTCAGCGAATTACTAGATCGATTCTTCTTCGGAAAAGCAGAGCGTGACCGCGTAAAGCAACAGGCTCATGATTTAGAACGTTTTATGCAAAATGAAAAAGCAAAAAATGAAAAGAAATTAATTAAATTGCACAAAACGTTAGAAGACGCGGGCAAAGCAGATAAATATCAACTGTTTGGTGAATTGCTTACAGCTAATATGTACGCAACGAAAAAAGGCGACAAAGAAATTGAAGTTATCAATTATTATGATGAAAATAGCGGCACTGTAAAGATTACTTTAGATCCACTGCGCACACCATCAGAAAATGCACAGCGGTACTTCCAAAAATATCAAAAAGCAAAAAATTCTATCGCAATCGTTGAAGAGCAAATCGAAAAAACAAACGAAGAAATCTTTTACTTTGACAGCTTACTCCAACAAATGGAAGCTGCTTCTTCTAAAGATATTGCAGAAATTCGCGAAGAACTAGCTGAAGAAGGATATATGCGGAATCGCAAGGCGAAAAATGTAAAGAAAAAACCAGCGAAACCTATATTAGACAAATATATTGCAAGTGACGGAACAGAGATTTTAGTCGGGAAAAATAACAAACAAAACGATTATTTAACGAATAAACTTGCACGCCGGGATGAAATTTGGCTTCATACGAAAGACATTCCAGGATCACACGTAGTCATCCGCTCATTAGAGCCAAGTGACGAAACATTACTTGAAGCTGCAAAGCTCGCTGCTTACTTTAGTAAAGCAAAAGAATCGAGCTCAGTTCCAGTCGATTATACGAAAATTCGTCATGTGAAAAAGCCGAGCGGAGCAAAGCTTGGGTTTGTGACGTACGATAATCAGCAAACGGTATATGTAACATCAGATGCAGACACAGTGATGAAATTAAAGGCGTGAACTCCCCCCCACTTAACGTCCTTACGGACTGTTTGAAGTGGGGGCTTCTCGGTTAGTCGTTACTTTTGGTAGCTAACGAATTAGTCTAAGACCGCCGAGCTAACTCCCTCGTTCCAAAGGTTTTTGGTATTATTTATGCTAATTCTAATAAGCGTATTGCTTCATTTTTGATGTTAATTGCCGAATTATGGTCACGACCTATTTTTAGTCCGCAAGAACACTCATAAGTACGTTCAGATAATGACATGTCTTTTATGTTTCCACAACTACTACACATCTTTGTAGAGGGAAACCACTTATCTATTTTTACAAGTTGTTTTCCTTGTTCTTGTAGCTTATACGCTAAAAAGGTCGTGAACATCCCCCAACCATTGTCACAAGCACTTTTACCAAAGTTAAGTGCTTGTGACATACTTTTCATATTTAAGTCTTCTATTGCTACAGCATCAAAATTAGTAGCTAATTCTTTAGACTTGTGATGAAGGAAATTCTTACGTTGATTTGCAACCTTTTCATGTAATTTAGCTACACGAATCCGTTGTTTTTTCCAACGCTCAGATCCTTTGGCACGTCTCGCTAATACTTGTTGTGCTTTTGCTAATCGGTCTAATATTTGACGATAAAAGCGAGGATAATTGGCTTTCTCATCTTCGCTACTAACATACAATTCAGCCATTGCAAAGTCCAATCCAACAACGGTTTTCATTTCTTTTTGAATGATTTCTTTTTCATACTCAGTCAAGATAGACACATAATATTTACCAGTTGGTGTCATAGAAATAGTGCATGACTTGATGATATGGTTTTGTGGTATCTCTCTATGTTGCTTGATACGAACCATTTTAAGTTTCGGTAATTTGATATGACCATGAAGAAGCATAATATTTCCGTTTACCATATTTGTTGTATACGATTTTCTACCTTTTTTACTTTTGAATGCAGGAAAATCATTTTGACCGCTAAAGAAATTCTTGTAGGCAGTTTGCAAGTTTAATTGAGCATTTGCCAAAGCTAATGAATCAACTTCCTTCAACCATTCAAACTCTGCTTTGTATTTCGCTGGGGTAGGGAACTTCTGCTTCTTTAGTTCTCCCTTGTTCCCTTTGTATTCTTCATACATTTCTTTTCGTTCTGCTAACATCTTGTTATATACAAATCTCACACAACCGAAAGTTTTACGTATAAGATGCGCTTGTTCTTCTGTTGGATACAAACGGAATTTATATGCTTTATTATGCTTTGTCATATCATTTCACCTCACTTTTCACCTTGTTTTTCAATATACTGTTTCACTACTTCTATTGACGAACCACCTGTGGTAATCAAACAAAAACTTCTAGACCAAAACATCTCTTTCCAAAGGTTCTTTTTCACTTGTGAGAATTCCTTTTTTATTAATCGAGAACTCGCACTCTTATATGCATTAATGAACTTTGTCATTTCTGTATTAGGATGTGCCTTGAACAAGATATGTACATGGTCAACATCGTGATTCTATTCTACTAACGTTATATTGCAGTTTTCTGAAGGTCTTACAAACATATCTTTTGCATAGTCAGATATGGTATCATCAAATACTTTCCTTCTGTATTTCACGACTAATACAAGATGATAATACAATAAGAATACTGAATGGTTATTACTATTTAATTTCATTATTATACCAATCTTTATTGTTTATAAGACTGATAATAAAAAAACAAAAAATAAAAAGCAAAGAACTTTTTGGCTATGCCAAACCGAAATTCATCTCCCACCTACCGTTGGGCTATCGCCCTTCACACGCTTGAGGAAGGAGAATTCTTTCAGAAATGTCGTTAAAAACACGAAAAGAAGTTGTCCCCAAAAGTAGTAATTTGAGGCGACTTCTTTTTGATAAAAACCTCTTTCTTTTTAGACGGGCAAGAGCATCTAGTCATGCATAGAAGCGGTCAGGTCCTTTTCCTGCCACATGCAAAGGTTAAAACAAAGGGAGAAAGCAAGGTACAGGTCATGTTGTATTCTGCATAGCAGCGACCTACATGTTGAAAAATCTTAATGAAACTCTAAAGATTTTCTATATTCCCTTACAAAAAAGATAGTTATTCCATTCATTTTTTACACAATCATTTTTCTGTCAAATAAAATAGACACAACATCATCTTGTGTGTCTATTTTATTTAACAGAGATATAACAAAACTTTTTTCTTAGTAGAGATTAACTCCCTATTCATGCTAGATAAATAATTTGTCTCTTGATACAAATTGTTGGCATTATTCTTGCTTTATATTAAGGAGATGAAAGGGAGGAATTAAAATGAATGCAAGAATTAAAAAAATTCAAGAACAGCTACATCAAAATGGAATAGACGGATTACTTATTACAAAAAAAGAAAACCGCAGGTATGCAACTGGATTTACAGGTACGGCTGGAGTTGTCTTAATCTCTCCGACAAACGCCGTATTTATTACAGACTTCCGTTATACTGATCAAGCGAAGGAACAAGTACACGAAGCAGAAATTATTATGCATAAAGGAAACATAGAACAAGAAATTGCAGCTCAAGTAGACAGATTACAAATTAAAAAACTCGGTATAGAAGAAAATAATATGACGCTAAAACAATACACAGCGTTAAAAAAATATACAAATATCGAACTTGTTCATGTAAATGAACTAATCGAGACGATTCGTACTGTAAAGGAAGACTTCGAAATCGAAATGATTAAAATTGCAGCTCGCATCGTAGATGATGCTTTTGAGCATATTACAGCTTTTCTAAAACCTGGCGTATCCGAACGTGATGTAAGAGATGAATTAGAATTTTTCATGCGCAAACAAGGAGCTTCCTCATCATCATTTGACATTATCGTAGCTTCCGGTACTCGCTCTTCTCTCCCGCACGGGGTAGCTACAAGTAAAACCATTGAAGACGGGGACATTGTTACGTTAGATTTTGGCGCTCTTTATAACGGATATTGCTCTGATTTAACGCGCACTGTCGCAATTGGCAGTTGTTCTGAAGAATTCATAAAGATATACAACGTTGTACTCGAAGCTTTAAAACGCGGCACTGAAGCAATCCGTCCGGGTGAATCAGCAAAAACAATCGATGATATTACAAGAAATTACATTACTGAACATGGCTACGGTGAATACTTCGGTCATTCAACAGGTCATGGACTTGGATTAGAAATTCACGAACCTCTTCGATTATCAAAAGACAGTAAAGACACACTGCAAGAAGGAATGGTTGTAACAGTAGAACCAGGCATTTATATCCCAAACTTTGGCGGATGCAGAATTGAAGATGATATTGTTGTGACGAAAACTGGGCATGAAGTGATTACAAATGCGAATAGAGAACTTATCGTTTTGGGATAAATCGCTTTTTCCATTTATATTTATATAAATGGAAAAAGCGACATAAAAACCTTTTCTTTTTAGGTGGGCGTGAGCATCTGGCCATGCATAGCAGCGGTCAGGGTCTTTTCCTGCCACGTGCTATGGTAATAGCGTATCATCTTTTCCCTTGACGTTTGAGAATCAGTTGCTTAATTGTTCCTTCGAGTGGCCTGTGGAGTAGGATCTCTATTTCTCCCAGCTTTGTATTGTATAATTTACCGTTATCAGAAAAAGACATGGCATAGCGATGCTTTCCGTTTCGTTTGAACCCAAATTGCGGAAATGTCATACTCGTGTAGTCTTTATACTTTTTCTGTTTTGGATACTTTGCATCTTTACGAAAGAAATGATCAAACTGATTTGAGGAAATTCCTTTGGCTTACATCACCCAAATAGTTAGATTAAGCCTAATGAGAGTTGTATTCAAACTTCTTCATGCCACTTACTCCTTCTGCTATAATCCCTTCATGAATATAATTTTACAGTTGTGAAGGGATTGATTTTTCTGAAAAATACGTAATCTTCATCTTATTCATGGTAATATAAACCATATACAATGCCAGAAAGGAGTAATACTCATGCCTCACATCATTTCCCTTAATATCGGAACACCGCAAAAATTACAGTTTCAAGGAAAAGAAATTGAAACTGGTCTGTTTAAAGAAAAAGTTAACAGACCGTTATATTTATCGACACTTAACTTCGAAGGCGACGGTCAAGCTGATTTAAAACACCACGGCGGGAAAGATAAAGCTGTTTGTGTATATGCCTTTAAACATTATCCATATTGGGAACAAGAGCTGGCGCAGCAACTTCCATACGGCGCATTCGGAGAAAACTTAACAGTAACCGGATTACTGGAATCTGATGTATGTATTGGTGATATATATAAAATAGGTGAAGCGCTCGTTCAAGTAACGCAGCCGAGACAACCTTGCTATAAGTTATCTTATCGCTACGATCGAAAAGATTTCCCGCTTCTTGTTCAAAATACAGGATTTACTGGTTTTTACGTACGAGTATTAGAGGAAGGAACTGTTTCCCCTTCTGATGAAATTAAGTTAATAGAACAAAATGAGCATCACATAACAATTACCTCCGCAAATAAAATGATGCACCACGATAAACATAATATAAAAGGAATACAACGCATATTAGCAGTTGATTCTTTATCAGAAAGCTGGCGAAATACATTTACGAAGCGATTAGAAGGAAAAGAGACGAATATAGAAAAGCGTTTAACGGGAAAAGAATAAATTGATAGAAAAGAGGACAGCGCATGAATGAATTTATATTCGCATTACTTGTTTGTCCATTGCTTGTCTTTATTTTCTCTGTTATTGGTACACGAATTACAAAAACGTATTACGTGATGCCTATTATTACGTTTGCGATTTTTCTTATTTTAGCAGTAACCTTGTTTAATCGTTCATTTTTCTTTTGGATCGGGATGTATAGTATTTTTTCATTTCTTGTTTCTTATATAACGCTATTATTTGTAAAAGGTGAAAAGGAAGTAGATAAAAAGCAATGACTATATGAATCCATTTTAATTTTTCTACATATAGATTGCGGCTATGTAGAAAAAAGGAGTCTACACTCACTTTCTCCTTTTGTTTGAACTTCGCATGTGACAGAAAAAGGCCCTGACCGCTTCTATACACGGCTAGATGCACTCGCCCACTGAAAAAGAATGGTTTTATGTCGCTTTTTTATTTGGATTTATATATAACTTTTATTCCATTTTCTTTAAGGAGTATTATTCATGATTTTCTTTGATATTGATGGTACTTTACTTGATTATGAACTTGCTGAAAAAAATGGTATTCTTGACTTCTTTCGTAAGCATAATTCTATTTTTTCCGGCAACGAACTCGAAGCTAGCAAACTATGGAATCAACTCTCAGAACGATACTTCAATCAATTTTTATCTAATGAATTATCGTTTAAACATCTTACATTATTTTAACCCAGTCATCGCCTCTAGTAGGGTAGGGGTCGCAAAACCAAATATAGCTATCTTTCAAGCAGCTAGTATGACAGCAAAATGCCCAATTCAAGATTGCTATTATATAGGAGACAGGTTAGACACAGATGCTCTTAGCAGTAAAAATGCTGGTATGCATGGAATATGGTTAGATCGATGTAATAAAAAACACAAATGTAGTGTTCCTACTATACAATCGTTGTATGAGTTAATTCATATACTTACATAAATAACACTAGTAGAGTTAATACAATTGTTGAATACTTAAACTATCTATTATAAAACAATAAAAGAAAGGAATAAGCAGATGTCCTTATTAATACAATTTCTAGTCACTCTCATTTTTGTTTGTTGCATCTTCTTTTTAGCATTTGCGTGGGATAAAACCGAGCAACTTCTTAACACAACTATTTTTAAAAATTTTAGTGAAAAGTGGAGAAAGGTTATCTTAACAGTCATGACCATCTTATTCGAGTTACTTGTAATCTGGCGCTTCTCAATTTCTTTCAAAGTATCTACTTTAGAAAGTTTAGTTATGGGAAGTATTTTATTGTTATGTTGCATATGGCTCATTCCCTATTTCATTACGATTCAAAGAAATAATGCTAAAATTGCAGATAAATATCATAGCGGTGGTGTAGATTTAGGATTAGTAGCAGTATTCCGACTTTCTTTCAATCCACCTGTATTAGGAACGATTATTTTATCAACTGTAAGTATAGCTATCGGCATATTTTATTACCTACCTTATTTTTTATAATAAGATAGATAATAATCTTTACACCTCTCCTTTATATTATCTGAATTTTGAGATTGATGATTTTACAGTCCGCAAATAGAAGATAAAAAAACACGACCGAGTTTCCCCCCGCGGTCGTGTTTTCTTTATCATTACGCTGTAATCCAAGCCTCATCAGCTGGATTTTTGCGCCATTCTTGTAGTTTCTTCGTTTCAGCTTCGCCGATCATACCTTTTTCTGCTGCTACTTCTGTAAGTGCTGTGTAGTCGCTTAAAGAGTATGATGCAACGTTTGCTGCTGCTAATTTTTCTTTTCCTGCTTCTAGTTCGTATGTGAAGATTGATACGATTCCTAATACTTCACAACCAGCTTCGCGAAGTGCTTCTACACAAGTGATTGCACTGCCGCCAGTTGAGATTAAATCTTCTACTACGACAACTTTTTGGCCTGTTTCTGCTTTACCTTCGATCTGGTTTCCTTTACCATGACCTTTTGCCTTGCTGCGTACATAGCACATTGGTAAGTTCATACGATCGCTTACCCAAGCAGCGTGCGCAATACCTGCTGTTGCTGTTCCTGCGATAACTTCTACAGCCCCGAAGTGCTCTTTGATTAACTTCTCTAATCCTGAAGCAATCGCCTGACGTACTTTTGGATAAGATAATGTTAAACGGTTATCACAATAAATTGGTGATTTCATACCAGAAGACCACGTAAATGGATCATTTGGTTGTAAAAATACTGCTCCAATTTCTAATAGATGAGCTGCGATTTCTTTTTTCATATTGTTACACCTTCCCACTGTTGTTTTACTGTTTTATAAGCTTCAAGCGGATTTTCTGCCTTTGTAATACTACGTCCTACTACGATGTAGCTTGAACCAAGTTCGCGAGCACGTTTTGGCGTTGCAACGCGCACTTGATCATTCACATCATCACTTGCAAGACGAATCCCCGGTGTTACTGTTACAATTGCCGATCCGCATACTTCGCGTAATTTTGGTACTTCTAGTGTTGAACATACAACACCATCAAGTCCACTTTCTTTCGTTAATTTTGCATAATGAGCAACCGCTTCTTCTAACGTTTTCTCAATGCCGATCTCTTTTTTCATTACTTCTTCCGATGTACTTGTTAGTTGTGTAACTGCAATACAAATCGGTCTCTCTTTTCCTTCTTGTTTACCTTCCTCTAATCCCTCAAGCGCAGCTTTCATCATACTGCTTCCCCCAGCAGCATGAATATTTACCATATCAACGTCTAGACTAGCTAGGCTGCGCATTGCGCTTTTTACTGTATTCGGAATATCATGAAGTTTTAAATCTAGAAAAATTTTATGTCCTTTTTCTTTTAAGTACGTAATGATAGCAGGTCCCTCTTTATAAAACAGTTCCATACCAACTTTGACAAATAATTGTTCCCCTTCAAAGTGACTTAAAAACTGGTCTACCTCTGCTTTACCTGGGAAATCCAGTGCAACAATTAAAGATTGTGACATGTTTACTTCCAGCTCCTTCCTTGACATTCCGAAATGTGTTCAAATCCTAATTCATCTAAAAGCGCTGGTAATTCTTCAATAATTGTTGGACATACAAACGGATCAACGAAGTTTGCTGTCCCAACTGCTACTGCACTTGCACCAGCGTAGAAGAACTCAATTACATCTTCCGCCGATTCAATACCGCCCATTCCGATAATCGGAATGTTAACAGCTTGACTCACTTCGTACACCATGCGAATTGCCACTGGCTTAATCGCTGGTCCAGATAATCCCCCTGTACGGTTTGCTAAAATTGGTTTTGCTGTTTTTAAATCTAAACGCATGCCAAGCAATGTATTAATCATCGTTAATCCGTCTGCACCCGCGTTTTCAATTGCTTTTGCAATCTCAACAATGTTTGCCACGTTCGGTGACAATTTCACATATACCGGCACTTCAGAAACCTCTTTTACTCGCTTCGTTAAATCAGCAGCAATTTCTGGGACTGTACCAAAAGCGATACCTCCCGTTTTTACGTTTGGACAAGAAATATTTAATTCTAGTGCATGAACATTTGGTGCTTTCGAAATTTCCTTTGCAACTGCTACATAATCTTCAGCTTGTGACCCAGCAACATTCGCAATAATAGGAAGATCGAATTGCTCTAGAAAAGGTAATTCGGAAGTCATTACCTTTTCTAGACCAGGATTTTGAAGTCCAATTGCATTTAACATTCCACCTGGTGTTTCAGCAACGCGAGGCGTTGGATTTCCATAACGAGGTTGCTCTGTCGTTGCTTTAATCATGATTGATCCAAGTACACTTAAATCATAAAATTGTGCATACTCACGACCAAACCCGAAGCAACCAGAAGCCGGGATGATTGGATTTTTCAATGATAATCCTGGTAATTCAACTTGCAATCTGTTCATAGTACAACCTCCCCGATTGGAAATACTGGCCCGTCGCTACACACCTTCTTGTAAGAATGTCCGCTTGGATCTTCTTGCAAGTGGCATACACATGCGAAACACGCCCCAATACCACAGCCCATACGTTCTTCTAGTGAAATATAGGCTTTTTTCTCTTTATAACGGCCTTCTAATGCACGTAGCATCGCTAAAGGTCCACATGAGTATAAAATGTCAAAGTCAATTCCATACGCATCAATCACATCTGTTACAAATCCTTTTGTACCATGTGTGCCATCGACTGTTGCAACATACGTATCACCAAGCTCTGCAAATTTCTCTTCGTAGAAGACGACATCTTTCGTTTGGAAGCCTAAGATGTGAATGACACGTACACCTTTTGCAACAAGGCGTTGTGATAATTCATAAAGTGGTGGCACACCAATCCCGCCTCCAACTAATAAAGCTGTTTGTCCTGCCTCTGCTTCTTCTACTGGAAATCCATGACCTAATGGCCCTAATACGTCTACAAGGTCACCTTGTTTTCTCTTTGCTAATGTTTTTGTTCCTTGTCCTTCCGCACGATATAACATTGTAAATTCGTTCTTATCTTGATCGACATTACAAATACTAATTGGGCGGCGCAAGAGGGGCGTAATGCCCTCTGCTACCTTAATGTGTACAAACTGCCCAGGTTCGTTCATTTGCTGTACAAGATCACCTTGAAGCACTAATTCGTAAATATTTTTTGCGATTTCTTTTTGGTTAACGACAATCATATTTTGCTTTTGCATCATGCATGTACCACCTCGTGACGCTCAGCTCCCGAAAATTCTTTCATAGCGTGAGCTGAAAATGTCATAGATTCTAGTACGCGTAAAATTGCTCTTGTTGTATCTAGTGACGTTAAGCATGCTACACCATTTTCTACAGACTCACGACGAATACGGAAACCATCACGCGCTGGTTGTTTTCCTTTTGTTAATGTGTTAATAACAAAGTGTGCTTTTCCTTGGCGAATAATATCAAGCAAGTTGTAGTCTTCAGAATCAATTTTGTTTACAACTTGAACTGGAACACCTTGGTCTGTTAATGACTTCGCAGTTCCTGCTGTCGCTAATAAGTTATAGCCAATTTCATGGAATCGTTTAGCGATTTCTAGCGCTTCTTCTTTATCTTTATCTGCTACTGTGATGATTACAGATCCGTGCGTTGGAATATTGATTCCAGCAGCAACAAGTCCTTTATATAATGCTTTTTCAAGTGTTAAGTCTTTACCCATTACTTCCCCTGTTGATTTCATTTCAGGTCCTAATGTTGTATCTACAGAACGTAGTTTTGCAAAAGAGAATACCGGCGCTTTTACATATACTTCGTTATTTTCTGGGTGATAGCCAGTTTCATATCCTTGCTCTACTAATGATTTTCCTAAAATAACTTTCGTTGCGATATTCGCCATTGGTACACCTGTAATCTTGCTTAAGAATGGTACTGTACGGCTCGCACGTGGGTTTACTTCAATTACATACACTTCATCTTTGAATACGACAAACTGGATATTTAGCAATCCAACAATGTTTAATCCTCTTCCAAGTGCAATTGTATTTTCAATGATTTGTTCTTTCAGTTTTGCAGATAAACTTTGTGGTGGATATACTCCAATTGAGTCACCAGAGTGAACTCCAGCGCGTTCAATATGCTCCATGATACCTGGAATGAATACATTTTCACCGTCTGAAATTGCATCTACTTCAATTTCTTTACCAACCATATAGCGGTCAATTAATACTGGGTGATCTGCATGAACTTTAACTGCGTTTTTCATGTAATGCAGTAATTCTTCTTGACGATATACAATTTCCATTGCACGTCCACCAAGTACGTAAGATGGTCTTACTAATACTGGGTAACCAATTTCTTCAGCAATTGCTACCGCTTGCTCTACAGTTGTTGCTGTTTTACCAACTGGTTGAGGAATACCAAGCTTTGTTAATGCTGCTTCAAATTTATCGCGATCTTCCGCACGGTCTAAATCTTCAAGAGATGTTCCTAAAATTTTCACACCATGCGCTTCTAATTTTGCAGCTAAGTTAATTGCCGTTTGTCCACCGAACTGAACGATAACACCTTCTGGTTTCTCTAAATCGATGATGTGCATCACATCTTCAATTGTTAATGGCTCAAAGTATAACTTATCAGAGATACTGAAGTCTGTTGAAACTGTTTCTGGGTTGTTATTGACAATAATTGCTTCATACCCAGCTTCTTTAATTGCCCATACAGAGTGAACTGTTGCATAGTCAAATTCAACACCTTGACCGATACGGATTGGACCAGACCCAAGTACAACTACGCTTTTACGATCTGTAACGATTGATTCATTTTCATCGCCATATGTGCTGTAGTAGTAAGGCGTTGCAGATTCGAATTCTGCCGCACAAGTATCTACCATTTTGAATACTGGCGTCATATTATTTTCTTTGCGCATATCGTAAATTTCACGCTCAGTTTTATTCCAAGCTGCTGCGATATAATGATCACTGAAGCCCTTTTCTTTCGCGGATTGTAATACTTCCATATTTCCTACATTCGCTTTTACAACACGTTCCATATTTACGATGTTCTCAACTTTTTGTAAGAAGAAGAAGTCCATTTCACACCATTCGTTAATTTCTTCTTTCGTTACACCTTGACGAATTGCTTCTGCTACAACGAACAGGCGCTCATCATCTGCTTTTATAATACGTTTTTTCATCGTTTCTTTATCAAGTTCTTTTAAGTGATCTAGTTCTAAGTGATAAATACCAAGCTCTAGAGAACGAACTGCTTTTAGTAATGATTCTTCTAGGTTACGTCCGATAGACATTACTTCACCAGTTGCTTTCATCTGTGTACCCAGTGTTCTGTTTGCTGATTCAAACTTATCAAATGGCCAACGTGGAATTTTAGAAACAACATAATCTAGTGCTGGTTCGAAACATGCATATGTTTTTTGCGTCACTGGGTTTACGATTTCATCTAATGTTAAACCGACTGCAATTTTTGCTGCTAACTTCGCAATTGGGTATCCAGTTGCTTTTGATGCTAGTGCAGATGAACGGCTTACACGTGGGTTTACTTCGATTACATAGTACTGGAAGCTATGTGGGTCAAGTGCAAGCTGAACGTTACATCCACCTTCAATTCCTAATGCACGAATAATTCGTAATGAAGTGTTACGTAACATTTGATATTCACGGTCACTTAATGTTTGGCTAGGCGCTATAACGATAGAATCCCCTGTATGCACACCAACTGGGTCGATGTTTTCCATGTTACATACTACAATCGCATTATCATTTGCATCACGCATTACTTCATATTCAATCTCTTTAAAGCCTGCAATACTTTTTTCTAATAAGCATTGCGTTACTGGGCTATGTTTTAAGCCGCTTGTTACAATCTCAATTAATTCTTCTTCATTATGGCAAATACCGCCACCAGTTCCACCTAGCGTAAATGCAGGACGAACAATTACCGGATAGCCAATTTCTTTTACAAATTCATATGCTTCATCAAGCGTATGGATAATTTCACTTGACGGTACTGGTTCGTTTAAGTCTTGCATTAATGTACGGAATAAATCACGATCTTCCGCTTGCTCAATTGCTGATAATTTCGTTCCTAAAATTTCAACTCCGCACTCGTCAAGCACACCTGATTTCGCAAGTTCAACCGCCATGTTTAAGCCCGTTTGACCACCTAAGGTTGGTAAGATAGCATCTGGACGTTCTTTACGAATAATACGGCTTACGAATTCTAATGTTAATGGCTCAATGTATACTTTATCTGCTGTTGCAGTATCCGTCATAATTGTTGCTGGGTTAGAGTTAACAAGGATTACTTTGTAACCTTCCTCTTTAAGAGATTGACAAGCTTGTGTACCAGAGTAGTCAAACTCCGCTGCTTGCCCAATTACAATTGGTCCTGATCCGATTACTAAAATTGTGTTAATGTCTAGGCGTTTTGGCATAACTCTTCCCCTTCTTTCTTGAAGTTTTCAATCATTGTTAAGAAATCTTCGAATAAATCATTTGCATCTTCTGGTCCTGCTGAAGCTTCTGGATGGTATTGTACTGTAAATGCTGGGAACTTCTTATGACGAAGACCTTCTACTGTTCCATCATTTAAAGCTACATGTGTAATTTCAAGCTCTGTATTTTCAACTGATGCTTCTTCTACTGCGTAACCATGGTTTTGAGAAGTAATTGCTACTTTTCCAGTTGCAAGATGTTTTACTGGATGGTTTAAACCACGATGACCGAATTTCAACTTACTTGTATTTGCACCAGATGCTAGCGCGAATAATTGATGCCCAAGGCAAATTCCAAATAATGGTACCTTCCCGATGATACCTTGTAACATTTCGATTGCTTCTGGCACATCTTTTGGATCTCCAGGTCCGTTACTTAGCATAATTCCATCTGGGCTTAAGCGTAGAATTTCTTCTGCTGATGTATTGTAAGGTACAACGATTACATCACAGTCACGTTTATTTAGTTCGCGTAAAATACCATGTTTCATGCCAAAGTCCACAAGTACAACACGATGACCACGGCCTGGGCTTGGGTATGGATCTTTTGTTGATACCCGTTTTACATGATCTGTAAATACTGTCGCTTTTAATTGGCTAACGATGTACTCTACATCCGCATCCATGTTACAAAGACGTCCGCGTAGTGTTCCATATTGACGAATTTTTCTTGTTAGTTTTCGTGTATCAATACCAGCTAAACCTGGAATATTTCTTTCTTTTAAATATTGATCTAACGTTAACTCATTACGGAAGTTAGATGGATAATCGCATATTTCATTTACGATTAATCCGTGTACAGATGGTTGAATAGATTCAAAATCGTCACGGTTAATACCGTAGTTTCCAATTAACGGATACGTAAATGTTACGATTTGACCGCAGTAAGATGGATCAGATAATGTCTCTTGGTATCCTGTCATTCCTGTTGTGAATACCACTTCACCTGATTTTTCAATTTCTCCGCCGAAACCTTTTCCAATTAAAATTGTTCCATCTTCTAAGATAAGCTGTCTTTTCATACTAATGCACTCTCCTTTTGCCATGCGATCTTACCGCCAACTAATGTCATAACCGGCCATCCTTGGCACTTCCAGCCTGCAAATGGCGTATTTTTTCCTTTTGATAAGAATGTTGCTGGGTCAATCTCTTCTTCTTGTTCCAAATCGATAATTGCAATATCAGCGGCTCTTCCTTCTTGCAGTCGGCCAGCTTCTAAACCAAATGTGTCAGCTGGTTTTTCTGTTAAGAATTGAATTAACTGTTCTAATGTGATAATTCCCTTTTTCACAAGATTTGTATATAGTAGTGGGAATGCTGTTTCAAAACCAGTAATTCCAAATGGCGCTCTTTCAATACCTTGTGCTTTTTCTTCTGCTGCATGCGGTGCATGATCTGTTGCAATTATGTCGATTGTTCCATCTAATAACCCTTCAATTAAAGCCTCATAATCTTCTTTTCCTCGAAGCGGTGGGTTCATTTTAAAGTTTGGATCCATACCTGGGATATCATCTTCACATAATACTAAGTGATGCGGTGTTACTTCTGCTGTTACTTTAATTCCTGCACGTTTTGCATCACGAATCACACGTACAGATCCTTTTGTACTTACGTGACAAACGTGATAGTGACAACCTGCTGCTTCTGCAAGTAATATGTCCCGGGCAATATGTACGGACTCACATACTGATGGGATACCGTTTAATCCATGTTTCTCAGAAAACTTCCCTTCATGTACACATCCTTTATTTATAAGCGTATTTTCTTCGCAGTGTGCAACAACTGCCATATTTAATTTTGCTGCACGCTTCATTGCTGCCAGCATCATACTTGCATCTTGCACGCCTACTCCATCATCGGTAAATGCAAATGCACCTAATTCTTTTAATGTTTCAAAGTCTGTCATTTCAGAACCTGCTTGGCGTACTGTAATCGCTCCATATGGGAGTACATTTACATGTGCTTTTTCTTTAATTCGTTTTTGTAAATCTTCCATATGTTCTCTGCTGTCTGGTACTGGACGTGTATTTGGCATTGCGCAAATTGTTGTAAATCCACCTTTTGCTGCTGCAAGTGTACCTGTTTCGATTGTTTCTTTATGTTCACCACCTGGTTCGCGAAGATGGACGTGTACATCTACTAATCCAGGTGCAATTAATTTTCCATTTATATCGATTACTTCAGCATTATCCGCTGTAATATTTTCTGCTACTTTCGCAATTTTACCGTCTTGTACAAGAAGATCTGTTGCTACGATTTTTCCTTCTTCATTCAAATAACGTCCATTTTTAAATAAATAATTCATGTTTCATTCCTCCTAATACATTTGGTAATGCGCGTTTTAGTACAGCCATTCTTACATAAACACCGTTTTCCATCTGTTTAAAGATACGTGAACGCTCACACTCGACAAGTTCACTCGCAATTTCTACATCACGATTCACAGGCGCTGGGTGCATAATAATGCTACCTGGCTTCATGCGTTTCTCACGTTCAATTGTTAAACCGTGCTCTTCATGATACTCTTTCATAATGTCTGTTTCATAATGATCATGACGCTCATGCTGCACGCGTAGTAACATCATTACATCAACTTCTGGAACTAGTTCGTCTAATCTTTTGAACGTTCCATATGTGTTCGTTTCATCTTTCCATTCTTCTGGACTTGCAAAATAAACGGTTGCTCCTAATTTCGTTAACGCCTCTGCATTTGAACGTGCTACTCGGCTATGACGGATATCTCCAACAATTGCTATCTTCAGTCCTTCAAATGTTCCAAATTCTTGTTTTATCGTTAGTAGATCAAGCAAACATTGTGTTGGATGATTTCCACATCCATCACCTGCATTTAAGATTGGAATATTCACTTTCTCTCTAAGCTCATCGAAATAGCGATCTTGCCCGTGGCGGATGACAACAGCTCTTGTTCCTATCGATTCAAGTGTTTTTACCGTATCGTACAATGTTTCTCCTTTTTGTACGCTAGAAGACTCTGCTGAGAAGTTGAGAACATCAAGTCCTAAACGTTTCTCTGCTACTTCAAAGCTAAAACGTGTTCTCGTACTATTCTCAAAGAATAAGTTTGCGACAAACGTTTGCTCTGTCGTCTTTATACCCTTTCCGCTTGCGAAATCTTCTGCATCTTTCAGGATTTCTGAAATCTCCTGCTCCGATAACTCACTCATCGTTAACAAATGGTTCATTGTCATCCCTCTTTCTGATTTTTATGATAACACCTGTGAATTTATATAAGATTAACTGCATAAAAACACCCTAGCTATGTGAGACTAGGGTGTAACAAACTACACACCCTTTTCCGTCTCACAGGACTGAATTAAAAGGCTGTCTTTATGAAGCAACTTGCTTTGATTGTTTTTTCGTTTTCATTTCAGGTAAAACTAGGTTTAACAGTACTCCCACGATTGCTGCAAGAGCCATACCTTCTACTTGGAATGATTGACCTATATGAAGTACTGCACCGCCGATTCCGATAACTAGTATGACTGATGCAATCATTAGATTACGTTTATCTCCGAAATCGATTTTCTCATCTACTAACATACGTAAACCGCTTGATGCAATAACACCGAAGAGCAAGATTGATACACCGCCCATTACCGGCGTTGGAATCGAATGGATCAGTGCTGAGATTTTCCCAATAAATCCGAAGATGATTGCAAATATTGCAGATCCGACGAACAAGTACACACTGTATGCTCTAGTAATCGCAAGTACCCCAATATTTTCACCATACGTTGTATTTGGCGGCCCTCCAATTGTGGACGCGATAAATGTTGCAATGCCGTCTCCCATAATAGAGCGATGCAAGCCTGGTTTTTCAATCAAGTCTCTATTTACAACATTTCCAAGTACAATTTGATGTCCGATATGTTCTGAAATTGTTACGACTGCTACTGGTACCATCACTAGTACGATTTTCCACGAGAACTCCGGTGTATATGTGACAAATGGTACTACGAAGTCTGGTACATCAAACCATTTTGCTTCTACTATTGGTTTCAAGTTAACTAAGCCTTGGAAGTAAGCAAAGATATAACCACCTATGATTCCAATTAAAACTGGTATGATGCTAAGAAACCCTCTTCCAAAAATCGAGCATATGATTGTAATTGCTAATGTTACGAGTGCAACTGAAAAGTGTGTAAAGCTATATTTTCCATCTGCGCTATTCATTGCCATATTTACTGCTGTATGTGCAAGACCAAGCCCAATTACCATAACAACTGGACCAACTACAATTGGCGGTAAGAGATTCATAATCCAATTTGACCCAGACTTTTTAATTCCCAGTGCAATCAACATGTAGACAAGTCCTGCCATCATTCCGCCAAGCATTGCTGCTCCTGGTCCACCTGCTGCTTTTGCTGTAATAATCGGCGCAATGAACGCAAACGATGATCCGAGGTAAGCTGGTACTTGCCCTTTCGTCACAAGTAAGAATGCTAGCGTTCCTAATCCACTTGAAATTAAAGCAACTGCTGGACTTAATCCTGTTAAGAATGGCACAAGCACCGTTGCCCCAAACATTGCGAATAAATGTTGTATACTTAACAATAACCATTTTCCTGGTTTCGGTACTTCATGAATGTCTAACACTGGCTTTTGTTCCATTGTTATCTCCTCCTCCAATGTTAAAAACTTGCAATAAAAAAACTCTTTGCGCCCTATGCACAAAGAGTCCTATACTTTCATATGTCAAATTAGACATATGAAAGTCAAGACCCTTTGGCAGCCTCGCAGGACTACATTTAAAAGGGCTTTATTTTTCGTATATGCTTACTCGATCTTGTTTATCAGTTTCTTGAAGGTCTACTTCAATACGTTCTTCGCTTGATGTTGGAATGTTTTTCCCTACATAATCAGCGCGAACTGGCAGTTCACGGTGACCTCTATCTACGAGAACAGCTAGCTGAATTTGCGATGGTCTACCGATGTCCATTAATGCATCCATAGCAGCTCGCACTGTTCTTCCTGTATACAATACGTCATCAACAAGAATAACTTTTTTATTTGTAATATCAACTGGAATGTCTGAACCTTTTACAAGTGGTTCTTTGTTTTTAGATTGTAAAGTCAAGTCATCACGATATAACGTAATATCTAACTCACCAACAGCCATTTCTTTTCCTTCAATTTGAGCAATTCGTTCTGCTAAGCGCTGTGCGATGAAAATACCGCGTGTTTTAATTCCAACTAGAACACAATTTTCAACACCCTTATTGCGTTCTACAATTTCATGACTAATGCGTGTTAAAGCACGGCGAATCATTTGATCGTCTAGTACCACTGCTTTTTCTTTCATATTCTTCACCTCCAGGCTTATTTCTTGCGTGAGAGGAATGGTATAAAAAAACCCTCTCGTCGTGTACGAGAGGGTTTTCTGAAAAAAGGGTATACGTATACCCTATGTATTTCAAACCGTTACCTTCTCAACCTCACGGGGTTGTGTTAAAGGACTTATTCAACTGCTGTTATTATGTCAGTTTTTATAACGATTGTCAATATTATTTTCGCAAATCATTTAAAAGATCTACAAAAATTTGTGGAACTGGTGCTTCAAACTCTAAATATTCACCTGTACGTGGGTGAATGAAACCTAAAATACCTGCATGTAAAGCTTGACCATTTATATCAAATGTTTTCTTTGGTCCATATTTGGGGTCACCTGCAAGTGGATACCCAATATACTTCATATGTACACGAATTTGGTGCGTACGGCCGGTTTCTAATTGACACTCTACATGGGTAAAGTTATTAAACCGTTCTAATACACGGAAATGAGTCACAGCATGTTTTCCGTTTTCCTCAACGGTCATACTTTGACGGTCTTGTTTATCACGACCAATTGGCGCATCAATCGTTCCTTTATCATGCGGAATAACACCATGAACAATTGCTTGATAACGTCTCGTTACCGTTTTCTCTACAAGCTGGTTGACAAGCGCCTCATGTGCCATATCATTTTTTGCCACCATCAATAACCCAGATGTATCTTTATCTATGCGATGTACAATCCCCGGGCGCATTACACCGTTAATACCTGATAAATCTTTACAATGATACATTAAGCCATTTACTAACGTACCGCTCGTATGCCCTGGTGCAGGATGTACAACCATGCCACGTGGCTTGTTTACAACAAGTACATCACTATCCTCATAATGAATCTCTAAATTCATATCTTCTGGAAGGATATCTAATGATTCTGGCTCTGGAATGGTAACTGTAATTTCATCATTTGTTTTTACTTTATAATTCCCTTTGATGTCTTTTCCATTTACCGTTACAACACCATCTTTAATCCATTGCTGTACTTGTGAACGAGACCATTCATTGTTCACACCTGCAAGAAACTTATCAATCCGTTCACTTTTGTTCTCTTCTGTAACTGTTACTTGTACTACTTCGCTCATTATTTACTCCTTTGTTTTCTTTCCTTCTAGTAATGTTTGAATAATAATTAACGCCACACCCACACATAATGCCGAATCTGCAACGTTAAATACAGGGAAGTTGTATGAAAAAATATACGTATGAATAAAATCAACAACTTCTTTTCGTACGACACGATCAATAAAATTACCAATTGCCCCGCCTAGAATAAGACCAAGCGAAATGCCGAGAAGCTTGTCTGTCTTTGCGTATTTCTTCATATAAAACAGAATAAAAATAACAAAGATGACTGTGATAACGTAGAAGAACCACATTTTATTTTCTAAAATGCCCCATGCAGCTCCGCGATTGCGGTGAGACGTTATATACAGCACATTATCAATAATTGGAATGCTCTCACCTAACTCCATTTCCTTCACGATAATCCATTTTGATACTTGATCAATGGCGATCACAAATAACGCTATTAAATAATATATCATTTTCGTTTCCCCCACAATGACAGTGTACCTCAAAATTTTAGCATAGCTGCTATGTTTTCACAATGAAGCATCGCATGGGAGCATAAAATAAAATGAATTAGGTAATATAATATTGTTGTCTTTAAGGTGTTTTTACTTTTCCATAGAAACATTCATGGACTGTACGTGCTGTTGGCATCCCCTTTAATTGTCTAAGTGTCATTCTTTGTCCGGTTTCTTCACAAATTCCATACATCCCAATTTCCATTTTCCAAAGTGCTCGCTCTACATCTTTTAAATCTTCTCTCATATCATGCAATAATAATTTATTTTTCACATCTGTTTTAACTATACCTAACAATTCCTGACCAAATTCTACATTATACGCATACAACTCTTCCTTCGCTAATCTTTCCTGTAATTCGCGCTGCATTAATTGTAGTTCTGCTTGAATCTCCATGTATGTGTCAGTCACAAGTGCGTCCCTCCCGGCTGGAATGTATCGTTAGTTTATCCGAAACGCACACGATTACCGCACACACATTTTTCCTTCCAAGGAAGAAAAAAATCGACTGCAGATAAGACAGCCGATTTTTTCATTTCATTATTTTACATAATGTTCTGTTACAACTTCTCCGCAACGCTTACATAATGTTGGATGGTCCGCATTGCTTCCTACTGTTTCAGAGACAACCCAGCAACGTTCACACGTTTCACCAGTTGCTTGCGCTACAACAACAGCTGTATGTTCATATTTCGGTGCATCAGCTGGTGCTTCTTCCATCGTTCCACCAAGGTGGTACTCAGAAACGATAAATAATTGTTTTACATCTTCTGTAATGGATTGTAATAATTCTTTCATTTCTGCTGTTGGATAAAGTGTGATACTTGCATTTAATGATTTACCAATCACTTTTGCATTACGTGCATCTTCTAACGCTTTTAATACATCATCGCGAAGTGTCATAAATGCATCCCATTTTCCTTTTAACTCTTCAGCATCTTCTACTTCTACAGCTTCTGGCATGTCAGTTAATTGGACGCTTTCTTCTACAGCGCCAGGGATATATGGCCATACTTCATCTGCTGTATGCGGTAAAATTGGCGTTACAAGTTTTGTTAATGCAACAAGTACATCATATAGTACCGTTTGAATTGCACGACGGTCATGATTATTTTCTGATTCGATATATAAAATATCTTTTGCAAAATCTAAATAGAATGAACTTAAATCAATTGTACAGAAGTTATGAATCGCATGATATACAGCAGCAAATTCATAAGTTTCATAAGCATCTTTTACTTTTGTAATTAAGTCATTTAATTTCACTAACATGTAACAGTCTACTTCACGAAGCTTCGCAGCAGATACCGCATCTTTACTTGGATCAAAATCAGCTAAGTTTCCTAATAAGAAACGGAATGTATTACGAATTTTACGATATACTTCTGCTACTTGTTTTAAAATATCATCAGAAATACGTACATCAGATTGATAATCAACTGAAGATACCCATAAACGTAAAATATCGCCGCCTAATTGGTCCATAATTTTCTTCGGTACAACAATGTTTCCAATAGACTTACTCATCTTACGACCATCACCATCTAGTACGAAACCGTGACTTAAAACACCCTTATACGGTGCTTTACCTGTTACCGCAACCGCTGTTGATAATGAAGAGTTAAACCAACCACGATATTGGTCAGATCCTTCTAAATACAAATCAGCTGGACGTTGCAGATCATCACGCTCTTCTAGCACTGCTTGATGGGAAGAACCAGAATCAAACCATACATCCATAATGTCTGTTTCTTTACGGAATTCACCATTTGGACTAGATGGGTGTGTAAAGCCCTCTGGTAGTAAATCTTTCGCTTCACGTTCAAACCATACGTTTGAACCATGTTCACGGAATAACGCTGCTACATGATTAATTGTCTCATCTGTAATAATTGGATCACCATTTTCTGCATAGAATACAGGAATCGGAACACCCCATGCACGTTGACGAGAAATACACCAGTCACCGCGGTCACGAACCATGTTATGAAGACGAGTTTCCCCCCAAGCTGGTACCCATTTTGTTTCCTCTACAGCTTGTAATAATTCTTTGCGGAATGCTTCAATAGATGCAAACCACTGTGCAGTTGCACGGAAAATAATTGGTTGTTTCGTTCTCCAGTCATGCGGATAAGAATGCGTAATAAATGTTAATTTTAATAACGCACCAACCTCTCCTAATTTTTCTGTAATTGGTTTATTTGCTTTATCGTAGAATAATCCTTCAAATCCAGGAGCTTCGCTTGTTAATACACCTTTATCATCAACTGGACAAAGAACTTCTAAACCGTATTGCTTTCCAACTAGGAAGTCATCTTCCCCATGTCCAGGTGCTGTATGTACACACCCTGTACCAGCATCTGTTGTAACATGCTCACCAAGCATAACAAGAGAATCACGGTCATAGAATGGATGTTTCGCCGTTGTATATTCCAGTTCGCTACCTTTTACTGTTTTCACAACTTCAGCATTTTCCCACTCTAATGTTTTCGCAACTGTTTCAAATAACTCAGAAGCAATGATATACTTCGCATCTGCCACTTTCACAATGCTGTATTCAAGTTCTGGATGAACAGAAATACCTAAGTTAGCTGGCAACGTCCAAGGTGTCGTTGTCCAAATAATGAATTTTTCGTCGCCTTCTAAAACATTCTTTCCATCTTTTACAGGGAATGCCACATAAATAGACGCAGATTTTTTATCTTTATATTCAATTTCCGCTTCAGCTAATGCAGATTCACTCGTTGGAGACCAGTAAACAGGTTTTTGTCCTTTATAGATATAACCTTTTTTCGCCATTTCACCAAATACTTTAATTTGCTGTGCTTCATATGCTGGCTCTAATGTAATGTATGGATGATCCCAATCACCGCGTACACCTAAACGTTTAAATTGCTCGCGCTGACGATTTACTTGCTCGTATGCATATTCTTCACAAAGTTTACGGAATTCAGCAACTGTCATTTCTTTACGCTTAACACCTTTATTTGTTAAAGCTTGCTCAATTGGTAATCCGTGTGTATCCCAACCTGGTACATATGGTGCACTGTATCCTGTCATTGATTTGTAACGAACAATAAAGTCTTTTAATACTTTATTTAATGCATGTCCCATATGAATGTCGCCGTTCGCATATGGCGGTCCATCATGAAGCACAAATAGCGGGCGTCCTTTTGTACGTTCTTGCACTTTTTCATAAATGTTCATTTCAGCCCATGTTTCTTGCATGACAGGCTCACGTTTCGGTAAATTTCCACGCATTGGAAATTCTGTTTTTGGCATTAATAATGTATCTTTATACTCCATGCTCAAATTCCTCCTTGAATATATAAAAGAATGACATTTTTTCTAGATAAATGGAATAAAAAAGAGACCTTCTCATCCCCAAAAAGGGACGAGAAGGTCTCCCGCGGTACCACCCTAGTAGACTACTACATATAGTAATCCTCTTTATATTCTTAACGCGAATACACGCCTCTGCTTACTTTGTTGTTCAGCGAGGAACTCCAGGGTGATATTCCCCATTCTCTCCTTATCCTGAGCTTCCACCGTCCTCAGTTCGCTATATAAGGTATGAAAAAAGTACTTATCCCTATCTTCGTTTTTCTAAAAAATTATGTTGTATAGAATTATATGTAATAACGCGAAAAACGTCAAGTTTACACTGTTTCTTCTTTCTTAAGAAGCTCATCTACTTCTTCTTCTAACTCAATTAACTTGTCCCAATCATCATTGTTTAGCATTTCAAGCTGTGCTTCTAATAGCATACGGAAACGTGTACGGAACACTTTTGCTTGCTTTTTCAATTCTTCAATATCAAATGCCACTTTTCTTGATTTTACGAGCGCTTCATTAATAATACGGTCCGCATTTTTCTCTGCTTCACGAACAATTAATTTTGCTTCTTTTTGAGCATTACGTTTGACTTCTTCTGCTGCTTCTTGCGCTACAACGATAGATTTATTCAATGTATCTTCAATATTAGAGAAATGTTCTAATTTCCCTTCTAGTTGTGCGACTTTTTCTTCTAACGCCTTCTTCTCACGAATTACTAATTCATAATCTTTGATGACTTGATCAAGAAATTCATTTACTTGATCCTCATCATAGCCACGAAAACCACGACTAAATTCTTTATTATGAATATCTAACGGTGTTAACGGCACAAACGCCACCTCCAAGTAGGTTATCTAAAATTTCCTTTTTTAATTATATCTTTTCTTCGACAAAATGGGAGACTTTCCTTCTAAAAAAAGAAATCATTTTAAGATTCCATACAAAATTATCCATTTATCGCGCTTTGTTTTTCCCTCAACAGTGAGTAATTTACTTCTGCCATAACCTCTCACAGAAAATACGTCTCCTGGAAAGCATTCGTAAGCAGATTGCTCAACGACTTTCCAATTCACTTTCACAAGACCATTTTTAATGAATGGTTGAACCTTTTGACGAGATATATGAAACATTTCTGCTAGCAATACATCTAATCGCAGGGATGATACTGTCCCTGACTTTTCATTCCACTGATCTTCTATATGTATTGCAAGATCAGTGGACACAGGTGATAAAGATACTTTTGTTTTTCCAATTGATTGTAAATTCATTCCTATATACGATACAACTTCTTTTGCAACTACAATTTGGGCACGATCGTTTTGGAGCCAAATATCTCCGCATTTCTCTCGCTTTAAACCAAGTGACATAAATGCTCCTAATATTTGACGATGCTCCAGTGAATAAAATTTAGAAGGATAGTCAATTTCTAATATTTCTATTTGAAATTCTTCTGTATTCGGCATAAGGTAATCGGGATAAATTAAAGCCCGTTTTCTTTCTGCACTGGGAGCAGCTCCATATAACTGAAACGCTGCATCTCCTTGATTTCCAACAATCATCGAAACAATTTGTTGTTCACGCGGGTCAAGAAAATCAGTAAGTTTCACTTGATGATATTCTTCCGCTGCATGCTTCCATTCTAATACTTTATCAACGAAAACCGTTTCTTCAGGCCTAAAATGTTCATAAATGCTCATCTATATTGTCTTACCTCATGAAAAATTCAAATACACGTACTAATCCTGAACTCGCTAAATTCAGTACAAGGATTGCCACAATTGGAGAAATATCAATTACACCAATTGATGGGATAAATCTCCGGAACGGTTCTAAATACGGCTCACAAATACGGGCAAGGAAATCACCAAATGTTGACTCTCTTGCTCCTGGAACCCAAGATAAAAGGATATAAACAATAAGCGCATATGAATAAAACCTGAATAGATAGAGCAAAATTGTTAAAATCATTGTCATAGTGCACTACCACCTTTTTATATTTGTATCTTCCTCTTCACCAAATAGTTCAGAAATTGCACCAACAATATCTACATTATCTGGCGTACATATAAATGTTTTTGGACCTAATTTTTGAATATCTCCACCTATTGCATATACAGTTCCACTTAAAAAGTCAACAATACGCAGCGCTTGATCTGTAGACATGCGTTGTAAATTAATTACAACTGCACGGCGACCTTTCAAATGATCAGCAATCCCCTGTGCTTCTGAATACGTACGCGGCTCTAATAAAACAACTTTTGAAGGTTGTTTGGCTGTTTCAATACTTACCACGTTTTGTTTCGGTTGTACCTTTGCAAGAGGAATATCCTGCTCTGGTTCCTGCTGTTTTTTCATTACATTTTGCTCCTTTTCGTAAGCATATTGTGCTTCTCGCTCTTCTGGTGTGTCAAAAAAGAAATACTTTACTTTTGACCAACTCATATTAAAATTCTCCTTCCTTCTATTCTTTTCCCACTAAAATCGTCCCCAAACGAATAAATGTAGCGCCCTCTTCAATTGCAATTGTATAATCATTTGACATCCCCATTGATAACTCCAGACACGGAGCATTCGATAGGTTTAAATCTTGTACTTGCTTTTGCAGTTTACGCAACATTTGAAAACAACTGCGAATTTGCATTTCATCGTCTGTGAAAGGTGCCATTGTCATCAATCCGACAACTTCAATTTTATCAAATTGTTGTAAGTTGTAAATAAAGTCAATTGTCTCATCTATGTCTAGCCCTTGTTTAGACTCTTCCGCTGAGGTTTTTACCTGAACAAAGCAGCGAATGGGTTTGGTTGCTTGTTTTTGAATTTCTTTTGCAAGTGAAAGACGATCAAGTGAATGTAAATAATCAATCTCATTTATGATCTCTTTTACTTTTCTAGATTGCAATGATCCGATAAAGTGCCATGTCGCTTTGCTTCCAAAATACTCATACTTCTGTAAAAAACCTTCATTGCGATTTTCACCAAGATGTACAAGCCCAGCTTGTAACACTTCATTTGTCTTTTCAATACCTACTGTTTTTGTAACAGCAACAAGTGTAATTTCGTCTAAGGATCGATTCACTCGCTGACATGCTCTTTCAACTTCTTGCCCGACATATGCTAAATTCCCTTGTACTGTCACTGCTTTCCATCCTCCTTAAAACCAATAAAACTAAGCATTCTTCCCGTCTTTCCCTGGTCGCGGCGATGTGAGAAAAATAATTGCGGTTCACAGCTTGTACAAAAAGATGACATCGCAATATTTTCTTCTTTAATCCCAGCTTGTAAACATAGCAAACGATTTATTTCCTTTAAATCTATTGCATATTGTCCCTCAGAAATCATTTCATATGGAACAGAACCATGAAGCACTTGTTTAGCAGCAGATAATACGCGATCATCTACAACATAACAACACGCGCCAATAGACGGACCAATAGCAACATGTATATCATCAAGCGGTATACCTTCCTCTTTCCACTTGTCGATCATTTCACTCGCAATTCCTTTTACAGTTCCTTTCCAGCCAGCATGTGCAAGTCCAATCATTCTATAAGATGGCGCATAAAAATAGATTGGCACACAATCCGCATAACAAGATGTTAACAACACCTCTGCATCTTTCGTGTATATGCCATCCGTATTAGGGATACCATCTTCATAAGAAAAGACACCTTTTCCTGTCTCTTGCTTGCCCACTTTTACAACATGACGATCATGAATTTGTTCCGAACAAACCCAAGTTTCTAATGGAACGTGTAACTTTTCTGCTAAAAGCCGCCGATTTTCATGAACATCTTCTACATTGTCATGAACGTGTAACCCTAGATTCATTGTATGAAAGGGGCCGGTACTCACTCCACCTTCTTTTGTAGTAAATCCAGCTTTAATGTTTCCAAGTTCTTCCCACATATGTAAATGTAACATACCGTCCTTATATGTAAATGGTTCTCTCATAAAAAGGCTCCTTATAATAAAATAACATAAAAAGTATGGTACTTCCTGTCTATTTTACCATACTTTTATTTTTCCATAATGACAACATAAAAAAAAGAGAAATTTGTAATATTCTTTAAGAAGTTGTCGGTGTTTGTATTGTTTCTGTAACAGTAGGAACGTGATCCGCTCGAACTAAAATAACATCTTCCCCTATTTTTACAATTTGTTTCCAAGGAATTACAAATTCCTCTTCTTTTCCGAATAACCCTAACATTTTTCCTTGCTTTGTAATTATAACTGCCTGAATCTTCCCTGTTCTCATATCAATGTCGATATCTCCAATGTTTCCAAGTCTTTTTCCATCAGATACATTGACAACATCTTTCATTTGAAATTCTGAAATACGTAGCATTGTCATCCTCTCCTTTGTCTCATCCTTAACTAACACCACAATTTCACCTCAATGAAAAATAATAAAAAACCTATCAATAGGTACTTTTTCCTTTCCACATCTTCTTCGCCCTCTCTAAATCTTGGGATGAAGATTCTATCGTTTACCAATGATGAGATAAAGCAGAACTTCTATTTTAGAGAATACATCCTTCACGTACAAAATCTTTTCTTTATAGTTATTATATGAGCAGGGCATCTTTCCTATGAACAGAATCTCAAAACGCTAAAAGGCCTCATCTTTAATGATGAGACCTTAGCCTTGAATTGTTTTATTCATTTGTTTAATTGCTGATTTTTCAAGACGTGACACTTGTGCTTGAGAAATCCCAATTTCCTCGGCCACTTCCATTTGCGTTTTCCCTTGAAAGAAACGTTTACGAATAATCATCTTTTCTCGTTCATTTAATCGCTTCATTCCTTCTTTTAATGCCAGTTCTTCAACCCATTGCTCGTCCCTTTGTTTATCATCACTTAACTGATCCATAACAAAAATAGGGTCCCCACCATCGTTGTATATTGGCTCAAATAATGAAACTGGGTCTTGAATTGCATCAAGTGCAAACACAATTTCTTCGTGCGTCACATCAAGTACTTTTGCTATATCCATCGCTGTTGGTTCCTTTGAATTTTCAGCAATGAGTTTTTCGCGTACTTGCAACGCTTTATACGCAATATCTCGCAAGGAACGCGATACTCGTATTGGATTATTATCACGTAAATATCTTCGAATCTCTCCGATAATCATCGGTACAGCATATGTTGAAAATTTAACGTTTTGGCCTAAATCAAAATTATCAATGGATTTCATAAGTCCAATGCAGCCAACTTGAAATAAATCATCAACAAACTCCCCTCTGTTGTTAAATCTTTGGATGACGCTCAGTACAAGACGTAAGTTTCCGTTTACTAGTTTCTCTCTTGCGCTTATATCACCGCTTTGCATTTCTCGAAATAACCGTCGCATTTCTTCGTTTTTTAGTACTGGAAGTTTAGATGTATCAACACCGCAAATTTCTACTTTGTTTCTCGTCAAAGTGTTCCCTCCTATCGGGAGTTGCTGTACAGTGTAAAGTATCTCCTTGGGAGGGAATTTTATGCATATATTCATTTATCGAACTTTTTCAAATGAGACTTACATTATTTATCCCGCTATTCGTGGACAGTAATACTCCCACCACAAAATTCGGCGAAAGCATTGTCCAGTTCCAGTGGCTAGAATGTTCGGTGGCTTCGCTTCACATTCTGGACGAGCCACTTCCGCTTTTCTAAAGAAGTTAGGTGGGAGATAAACTGCTGACATGCGCCCGATTGGTGAGGG
>NZ_JBALLY010000053.1:0-15179 GCF_036963045.1 Bacillus sp. JJ864
AAAATAATTTGTTCAGATATAAGTGTCACTAATTTAAAAAATGCTAGTGAAAAATATAACATAACTACAACTACTGACAACAATGAAGTAGCTAACAATGCTGATATTTTAATTTTATCAATCAAACCAGACCTATACTCATCAGTAATTAACCAAATAAAAGAGCAGATAAAAAGCGATGTAATAGTCGTAACTATTGCTGCTGGAAAAAGTATTAAGAGTACTGAGAATACTTTCGGCAGAAAGTTAAAAGTTGTTAGAGTAATGCCTAATACACCTGCTCTTGTTGGAGAAGGAATGTCTGCGTTATGTGCTAATGAAGTGGTTACAGAAAAAGATCTAGAAGACATACTAAATATATTTAATAGTTTTGGCCAAACAGAGATAGTAAATGAAAAATTAATGGATGTTGTAACATCTGTAAGTGGTTCTTCTCCAGCATATGTATATATGTTTATAGAAGCCATGGCAGATGCTGCTGTACTAGATGGTATGCCAAGAACTCAAGCTTATAAATTCGCAGCTCAAGCTGTATTAGGTTCTGCAAAAATGGTACTTGAAACAGGGATACATCCAGGCACACTTAAAGATATGGTTTGTTCTCCAGGTGGAACGACAATAGAAGCTGTAGCAACATTAGAGGAAAAAGGCTTAAGAACAGCTATCATTTCAGCTATGAAACGTTGTACTCAAAAATCTATTGAAATATCCAGTTTAACTAATAAGTAAGAAACTACGTTTAGGGGTACCGTTACATCCATCAATTTAAGCTGTTTTTGTAACTACTCAGTCATTCTATGAAAAAAAGGCAGAAAAGCATTTTTTTTAAATGGTCGAGAGGGACTGGCTAGGTATAGGAGCGGTCAGGGCCTTTTCTTGTCACGCGCAAAGTTTTAAAACAAAGAAAAGCAGCAAGGTGTGGAGGCACTGAAAAAGTGATTGTTTCAAAAAAATAAGACATATTTTATCAGTATATTGAAAGTGAAAAGGAGTCTGTCACCTGTATATAGTAGGTGATGGACTCCTTTTTCTTATAATGAGGACTTTTTCAGTGGCCTCCTAGGTGTAGGTCCGTTTTTATCTTCATGGCAGCAATCTATATGCTGAAAAATGAACATAACTTTCTATAGGTAAGCATATTTTCACTGGAATATTACCCCTTGCCAAACTTCTAAATGAAATGTATGGCTGAGTAATTACAATTATTTTATTTTTTAGGCTGATGGGCATGTAGTGCTATCCTTATATGTAATACATACTATTTCTCTAATTCTTTGGCTGTTCAATTGCCCCTGCTACATCATAATAACTAAGATCAAGTTCTGTCTGTTCACCAAGAGCAAGTTTCGCAAGCTCAGAACCTAAGTAAGGTCCTGCTGTTAACCCAGAAGCTCCAAGTCCATTAGCAACGAGTATACCTTCAAAGTTAGGTAACGCGCCAATTACAGGAAGGAATCCTGGTGTAAACGGCCTATATCCAACTCTCGTTTCCATCATCGTGCTACTTGATAAACCTGGAGCAACAGATAGTGCTTTATCAAATACTTCATGTAATCCACCGGCTGTTACTCTGTAATCAAATCCAGTGTCATTTTCATGTGTTGCACCTATTACTACACGGCTGTCTTCAAAAGCGAGAATATATTGGTCATTTGGCGGCATGACAACTGGCCAATTGTCTGTATCCACGTCTGATACATGAAGATGAACAATTTGTGCTTTTTGGAATGTAACTAAGAAATTAACACCGAGCGGTTGCAATAACTCATTTGCCCACGCACCCGCAGTTACAATTACTTGGTCAGCTGTTAAAGTTTCACCATTTACCTCAATACCAATTACTCGATTATCTCCATGTACTAATGATGCATTTCCTTTCATATAAACCGCACCATGTTTCTTTGCAGCATTTACAAGAGCCTGACGAAGTGCTCTACCGTTCACACGAGCAGCACCGCTAATATATACAGCACTATACTCTTCTAATAGTGGTGGAAATAGCTTTTTCGTTTCAGCTGACGACAAACGTGTAATTTCACCAATTTCTGGAGCATCCTCGCGTCGTTTATACGCTCGTTCCTCCATCTGATCTAATTTTTTCTCTTCTGTATGGAGACTAATCGCTCCTACACGTTTATAACCAGTATCTCTTTCACCATCTGTTTCTAATTGTTCAATTAAAGAAGCATAATACCGCGCTCCACCTCTCGCCATTTGATACCAAGCTTGGTTCCGGCGCTGTGACAGCCAAGGACATACAATCCCCGCAGCTGCATCCGTCGCCTGCCCTAAATCTTGACGATCAACCACCGTGACATGTGCACCTGCTTTTGCAAGATGATAGGCAGTAGATGCTCCGAGAATCCCAGCTCCAACTACAATATACGTTTTCATTTATAACACCTTTTCCTTTTTCATACTTTTACACGTTCCAGAAATTTGATCTATAAATAATCAAACATTACCTTTAAGGTGAATTTCTTTATTCAGTATACTGGAAGGAGAGTTTTTTTCAACTATAGCGCCGGATTATTACATAATAATCCGGCGCTACAACAAATTAAATACTTATATTTTTTGAAGTTAGTTCAAAGTTCACTTTATTCGCTGAACGCACAATAAATAGAAAGAATAACACTCCTCCTGCAATAGGCATGACATAAGAAGGAAGGATATTTAATAGAGATCCTGATGATATCATCGCCATAGGAAGCATTATTTTCGCAATACTAATGCCAATGCTTAGTACTCTACCTCTATATTCATCTGGAATCTCCTTTTGCATAAAATAAGCTAGAGGGATATCAATTAGCGCTATGACTACTCCAAACAAGAACAAGACAGCAATGAAATAACAGGTATAAACGATGGAGTTCAGTTGTAAACTTTTCAGCATAACTGGAACTCCTAACAGAATCATACAAATCGATAAAGCAAAACTTACATATTTTAAAAGAATGGAATAGGAAATTCTTTCTGTGATTTTCTTTACCAATAAAGCTCCTAAAATCATCCCCATCGGAAAGGCCCCTTGGATCATACCAAACTCTTTTGACCCTAGCTTTAGAACTGTATTGATCATATACGGTAATGGAACAGTCACTGCAAAGCCGAGAAAGAAATTAATTAATATTAAGATCGTAAACATGCTCTTAATACTTTTTCTTTCGAATAAAAAGTTAAATCCGTCCTTTATATCACTTATTAAATGAATTTTTCCACCTGAATGACCTTCATTTGTTTGGAAATTGAAAAGTTTAAAATGAATAAACATCATTGATAAACCAGAAAGGATAAAAGAAATTCCATTTATGATAATAAAAGTTCTCATATCAAAAATTGCAAAAACAATTCCGCCTAACATGGGGCCCATAATCGAAGAGACTGAGTCGATTATTTTACTAACAGAATTAATATTCATCAACATTTTTTCAGATACAATGTTTGGCTTTGCTGCTTCTAAACCTATTCCAAAGAAAGTAGTAAACACCGTCAAAAGAAAGGTAGTGGCGTAAATGATGAGTAAATTCAATTCATATTTCATACATAATATATAAACAGAAACTAGCAGGATTCCACTAAGAAAATCCATCAAAACAACTAACGTCTTTTTATTCACCTTATCCGCAATCACCCCAGCAAATGGATTGATAATAATCATCGGAATAGTGCCTAATACGAGGGTAACGGCAAAGCTTAACGCCGAGCCCGTCAGTTTTAAAACGTATAACCCTAACGCAAAATTATAAATAGCTGTACCAAATATCGAGACAGTCTTTCCTGTAGAATAGAGGAAAAGGTTTTTCATTTCTTTTTTGTTCTTTTCATTACCTATACTCATTTGTAGTGCTTCCATAAATACTCCACCTCGCTTAACTTTTTATATAACAAAGTGTAAGCTGTTGGGTGAACCCGACAACAATAGATGCAATCCATAAATTTTTAATGGAAAACGAAAAAAAGATAGGGTTAACCCTATCTTTTACCAAAAAATGAATATGAATATATTTCTTCGCCTTGCACAAAGAAATTTTCGTACTTCCCACCTCGATCAATATATTTGGAAGTCCTCTCCTCAATGGGAATATAATTTAAAGTGTTGATGTTTTCCTTAATCTTTTTAGATATAAAGTTATCTCTGAATTTAGCCTCGATTTTACTTTTGGGACTAAAGTTTTTAAAAGCAATAAATGATCCTAATAAGTAACAATCAGGCTTAAAAAGGGAATCCACTTCACGAAGCAAAAACTCCTCATGTTCAAAGCTGTAATTACTAGTACCCGAATGACCCATCACGATATCGACAGAGTATTCCTGTATAGGTATATCTAAAAAGTCAGCGCAAATAAAGAGAATGTTTCTTTTGACACCAGATCTCTCTAATACCCCTTTTAAAAATCGATGCCTCTCTAAGTTGCGATCAACGGCAATATACAAGCAATTTTCCGGTAATTCCCGAAAAATATTTCGCAGAAAAAAGCCAACTCCGGATCCTAGCTCAAGTACTACTTTATCGTTTAAGTCTAATTGACCAAGTTTCCTCCTTAACCATTCTCCAACTTTACGGATATTTTCCAAATAAGTTGGATCAGTTACATGAATATATTCAAGAACAAATTCTTCATGATGGGGGCCCGAAGCCGCTTGAAATGAATTACCAACCTTTAAAATACCTGATTCAACAAGGTATTCTTCTCCACAATTGCAAGTTAACTTTCCCTCCATAATTTGATTTCGATAAATGATCCCATCTTGAAGAATGAGCTTTTCACTACATTTTAAACATTTCAGCATATCGAGTACTTTTAAATCAATCCCCATTACCACGCTAGAACCTTTCGATTTTGCTGATAACGCATCTAATTTCGTCTTTAGCTTTTCCTTTATTTCTACTAAATTATTTATTTCCTGCCCAACCTGCTCATATTTATCCATAAATAAAGATTGATAGTATGTATCTTGTTCATAGTCCGTAAATTCACCAAAATTCTTATAAAGAAAAAATTGTTTAATCTCGTTTAAACTAAAGCCCATCCCTTTAAATTCTAAAATAATCTCTAAATCGTTTTGACAGTGCTCATCAAAAAAATAATGCCCTCCCTTCTTTTCAGGTACTATCAATCCTAAGTCCATATAATGTCTAATTGTATCGATACTTAATTTATTTACTTCTCCAAATTTACCAATCTTCACTGTATCACTACCTGTACATTTTATTTATTCATGAGCCCTTCTTTCTTACATCAAAAACCACTTTTATATCTACTATACTTTCTCTAATAAACTAGAAGGTTTCCGGAATTTTGTCGCTTGCTCAAAAGCGTAACCAATCTTAATTAAAGTTCCCTCACTAAATACGCGTCTTTTTGACTCACATGATTTTCTAAAGCAAGCATACTAGCGCTTGTATGCATTTTATCTCCTGTTTCTATATTGTCTTTCAGTAAAACTGGAATCCCATGAAGAGGTCCTCGTTTTCCTTTTTTCTTTCGCTCATAATCCAATGATTCAGTAAGAAAAATAGCATCAGGATTTATTTCAAGTATAGCGTTTATATTATGTCCAGCTTTATCATACTTTGCGATTCGATACAAATAATACATAACAAGTTCTTTTGATGTTAACTTACCATCTTCCATCGCTTCTTGAATCATTGTAATTGTTAACTCTTCCCCGTCCATATTGTTCAATTGAAATTCCATATAACTAACTCCTTTTTTTAGAAAATTATAACAATTCATCTTATCTAAAATCTAGCAGAATTCCATGTATGTACATCTTTTTATCCTTACCCCTGTACAAATATTTGTTTTATAGTTATATTATGGTTATTGAGTTGTTACGAAAATATAAACATCGCTCTACTTTATATCCGTAAACTGTTTGAAAATCCATTTGTCATAATGAATTTTACTCGGAAGGAGGTTTACAGTTTATACGTGAGGATATAAAAGCTAGTTTTATTTTACATAACTAGTAATCATATAGGAGGCGAGATAATGTTTCGTACAATTTCAAACTTTATGAGAGTAACTGAGATCAGGAGTAAAATCCTTTTCACTTTAGCAGCGCTAATCGTTTTTCGGATTGGCACGTTTATTCCAGTTCCTCATACTAATGCTGAGGTATTAAAAATACAAGATCAAACAAATATTTTAGGAATGCTCAATGTATTTGGCGGAGGTGCCTTAAAAAACTTTTCAATTTTTGCAGTAGGTATCACACCGTATATTACAGCTTCCATCATCGTACAGTTATTACAGATGGATGTCGTTCCTAAATTTGCAGAGTGGGCAAAACAAGGGGAAATGGGCCGAAAAAAATCAGCTCAATTTACTCGCTACTTTACAATTGTTCTTGCATTCATTCAGTCGATAGGAATGTCTATTGGCTTTAACAATATGGCAGGTGGACAATTAATAACGGACCCGGGTTGGAAAACCTACTTATTAATTGCTACCGTATTAACTGCTGGTACTGCGTTTTTAATGTGGTTAGGTGAACAAATTACCGCAAATGGAGTAGGTAACGGAATTTCAATTATTATTTTTGCCGGACTTGTGGCAGGAATTCCAAGTATTATGAATCAAATATACTTACAACAAATTCATAATGCTGGAGATCAACTCTTTATGCATATTATAAAAATCGCATTAATTATTTTAGTCGTTTTAGCTATCATCGTTGGTGTCATTTATATTCAACAAGCAAATCGGAAAATTCCTATTCAATATGCAAAAGCTTCTACTGGGAACAATCCGTATCAAGGAGCAAAAAATACACACTTACCTCTTAAGGTAAATAGCGCAGGGGTTATTCCTGTTATCTTTGCTTCAGCATTTTTAATGACGCCACGAACAATTGCGCAGCTATTTCCAAGTTCCGCAGTGTCCAAATGGATCAATACAAATCTTGATTTTACACATCCAATTGGAATGTGTTTATATGTTGGACTCATTATTGCATTTACATACTTCTATGCCTTCGTTCAAGTAAACCCTGAACAAATGGCCGAAAACTTGAAGAAGCAAAACGGGTATGTTCCAGGCATTCGACCAGGGATTATGACAGAGAAATACGTTACAAAAATCTTATATCGCTTAACTTTTGTCGGAGCAATTTTTCTAGGGTTAATCTCTATTTTACCAATTATATTCACAAAAATTTCTGATTTACCAGCTTCCGCTCAAATTGGCGGGACAAGCTTACTCATTATTGTCGGTGTCGCCCTAGAAACAATGAAAACATTAGAAAGCCAGCTTGTGAAACGTCACTATAAAGGATTTATTAAGAAAGTGAATTAACATACAAAAGCCTCTCACATATCATTAAAATATTGATATGTGAGAGGCTTTTCTTTTATAATGACTTCTAATATAATTCTATTAAAAACCTTCACTTCTCCTAGCTTTTAAAGAGATTTCAATAATCATATCCAAGAGCTTACTATAAGAGATTCCCACCGCATAAGCGCTTTTTGGTAGTAAGCTATTTTTTGTCATCCCCGGCAATGTATTCACTTCCATCACATATGGGATTCCATCTTTTATAATCATATCAACTCTAGCATAAACACTGCATTTTAATGCTCTATAGCATGCCATCGCAGCCTCAGCGACACGCTTTTGAGTTGTCACCGGAAGTTCTACAATCTCTTCAATCGTAGCCGCATCATCATATTTCGCATGATAGTCAAAGAACTCAGCCGCATGTTGAATTGAAATAATCGGTAAAAGTTTTCCGTCCAAAATAGAACATGTAATTTCTTCTCCCTTTATATATTTTTCAATTACGATTTCAGAATCCCATTTAAACACATCCTCAAGTGAAGATAGTAAAGACTCCTTATCATATACGATTTTTACCCCTACACTAGAACCACCTGAATTTGGTTTTACAACTAACGGAAATCCCATTTTATCTATTTCATCAAGTTGAAGATCTTCCATATTTGAAATATGAATCCAATCTGGTGTTTGAATTCCCTCATAGCGAATCATTTTTTTTGACATATTTTTATCCATACAAATACCGCTTGATAGCATATCACTTCCTGTATATGGAACACCAAGGGTCTCCAGTGTACCTTGAATCGTACCGTCCTCCCCGTATTTTCCGTGAAGAGCTAACAAGGCAATATCGATATCACTTACCTTTTCAATAAGCTCTTTTTTGTCATTCAATTTAATTGGCACAATTTCGTACTTACTCTTATCCAAATGTGCAATCATTTCTTCCCCTGTCATGAGGGACACTTGTTTTTCAGAGGACACGCCTCCCATAATTACGCCAACTCTCATTTTTCCAACTCCCAATTTTCATTTTTTAAGGTATCGCCAATTATTTTAATTCCATGAACAATATCCTCTTCTTTTAACCGTGAGAATCCTAATCGAAATGTATTGCTTCCCCCTCCATCTGAGTAAAAAACATCTCCTGGAGAAAAAACGACTCCCTTTTGATAGCATTTTTTCAAAAGAATACGTGAATCCTTTCCTTTTTCTAATTCTACAAAAAGATGTAGTCCACCGTCCCCAGTCATTCTTTGAAAAGGAATATATTGATTGCAAGCATGAACGGCTAGCTCATATTTTTTCTTATAAACTGACTTCGCCTTTTTTAAATATTTTTCGAAATAACCATCATGTAAATATTGATAAAGCACCGCCTGATCCAGTGTGGATGTATGAATCGTCCGTGCCCTTTTCACACTTTCTAAGCAGTGGATTAATTCTTTATCTGCTAAAATCCACCCAACACGCAACCCTGGAAAAAGAATTTTTGAAAAGCTGCTAATATAGATAACATTGTTGCCAGGTCCGGCGAAAGTCATTAACGGAGCTAAATGGGAACCTGAATAACGTAATTCCTCATTAAATCCATCCTCTACGATCGGAATTTGATGTTTTGAAAAAAGCTTCATGATTTCAGTCCTTTTTTCCGATGATGTGACTATCCCAGTCGGATTATGATAGGACGGAATTAGATATGCAAAATCAAAATCCATTTCGGATAATTTTTTCTCAACTTGATCAATATCAATACCATCATCTTTCATTTCTATCCCGTGTATATCAAATCCATGTAATCGAAAAAGTTTTAGTGCAGCATGATGAGTAGGATTTTCACAAATAATACGTCCAGATTTTTTAGCTAAAGAAGACAATAAAATATCCAAACCCTCGGTGAAGCCATTCGTGATAAGAATATCTTTATTGGAAATGTCTACACCTTTCATTTCCATGTAGTGAAGAAGATAATCAATTAGAGGTTTATAACCTTTGGCATATCCGTAGTTCAAAACAATATCACCTTCAATGGACATTCGAGTCAGAAAAGCTCTCTTAAAATTTTCAACATCAAAAAGCTTTTCGTCTGGAGCAATGCTATTGAAAGAAATCATGCCTTTTTCCCAACGAACACCGTGCTTCATTAAATCTAATTCATCAACTAGCGAGGTAACTTCATTGACCTTTTCTTTCCAGTTTAGTTCGATGGATGGCGTTTTGGATGTTTCGATTTCTCCTACAAAATTTCCTTTTCCCTTTATTGCATAAATTAAACCTGCTTGTTCTAAATCCGCGTAAGCAGTGAGAACAGTATTTCTGCTAACCGATAATAATTTACTAAGTTCTCGGGTAGATGGAAGCTTTTGGTGCTCCAGTAGGTGCCCTTTCATAATCATTTTTTTAAAATGATCCTTTAATTGAACATAAACTGGACGATTATCCACAAACTTTAAATCATTAAACACTTCCTTGCCCCCTTGTTATCATTTTTACATAACAAAATCTATCTCAAAAGGTCCACAGCATATGTATTTTCTTTAACTGGTGGTATGGTGTTAAGTATCACTCATACAACTTTGATATGAAGAATGTTACAAAATTTACTTCAGTCTCTTATTTAAAAATAATTAAGCTTTTTAACTTCATTTAAATGATACATTAGTAGATGTTGCGTAATCTATAAGTAATTTTTGATATGTTAGAAAATCTTTTTCAACAATTTTACCACGGAACAACAACTGATTTCTCCTCTGAAGACACTGGACTAAGAAAGGCACATGTCTATAAACTTGTACATTCTCATGATGGTACAATCTCTGGCATGAGCGAACTTTCAAAAGTGTATTACCCAAAAAAGGACGTCTATAAGACAACAAGCCTTAAGACGTCCTTTCATTTTTAAAAATCATGAATGGAATAAAAAACCTTACATCTCTTTTTTCAATAGCTTTCCATGTTTCCAATACAACTCAAGTGTGGATCGATTCGCCAAAAACACACCAATCAAGATAAAGCATGCTCCAATCCCCATTACCGGTTTGATTGGTTCGCTTAAAAACATATATCCTGTTATAACAGCAAGTAACGGTGAAACATAAAGCCAAGTAGATGGAAAGACAGGATTGGTTTTGGATAAAAGCCAATAGTATAAGCCATGCCCTCCTATTGAACCGATAAATATTAAATACAGAATCGGCCATTGAACGTTCCATGAAGTTAAGACAGATAGATTCGGATGCTCTAGTAAAAGAGAACAAACAATCAGTAATAAGCCTCCATAAAACATTTGAATTCCATTAATTAAAAACGGGGAGACATTTGGTAAATCTGATAAAATTTCCTTTGAACGGATCGTACCCATTCCGTAGAAAAATTCTCCTACTAATATAACAAGGCAAGCAATGCTCCACATATAAGAAAATTGCTGTTGTAACCCTGGTAAAGAAATGCACACAACTCCTATAAGAGCAAGCACAAGGGCAAAAAGTTGCTCCCTTCTCAATTTCATTCTCGTTCGTTTCGTTTGAAGCAATAAAATCATCATTGGACCGGTAGCAGAAAGAACAGCTGCTAATCCCGATGAGATATATTGCTCTGCCCAATATAAAGTTGCAAAGGTCATAAATGTAAGACAAAATCCCGCAAATATAATTCTTTTTACTACAAGGTATGGTATAACTGGTTTCCGTTTCACAATAAAAAACATGATAACAATTATACCCGCTAAAAAGAAACGAATTCCTGCTGAAAAAAGCGGCGGAGCTCCTGCTGCAATTCCTATTTTAATCGTTAAAAACGTCGTTCCAAAAATAATACAAATCAGAAGATAATTAAAAATAACCATCGTGTTTCCTCCCTTTCATTGTTGAAATGAGTATAGAGGAAACATCGTATAACAGTACACCTTGCTATATAACAGTTGTATGAATTTTCAGTTGATTATAAAGTTTTTTTCGGTTTAAATGAAAATAAAAAGAAGATTAGGTGAGATCATGAAGATTGTACTCAGAAAAGAATCTAATACACCGCTCTATCTGCAAATATACGAGCAAATCGTTCAGCGTATTCAAGGTGGAATTTTAGCTGATGGAGACCCTCTCCCTTCTTTACGTATCATGGCAGACGATTTAAATATAAGTGTATTAACAGTTCGTAAAGCATATAAATGGCTTGAGACAAAAGGGTATGTATATATACGACCAGGAAAAGGAGTTTACATAAGAGGAAAAAGAGATACTTCTCGAAGTATTCATGCTCCTTACGACTGGCAACATATGAAAGCTGTTAATGTGATAAGGTCTCAATATATTATCAATCGCCACAAAAAGTATTACGATTTTTCACAGGCCGTTCTTTACCCACGTCTTTTACCTAATCCGTTTCTATCAAGCGAAATGCAAAAAATATTAGACACAGACAAAATGCTGTTAGCCACATACGGACCTGTGCAAGGTGATGAAGAGCTTCGCGTGGAAATCAGCAAATATTTAAAAGACTATCAAGGATTAACAGCTGATCCTGCTCATTTATTAATTACAAGTGGTGCTCAGCAAGGAATTGATTTAATTACTCAAACATTATTAAAACCAGGCGACACTGTAATAGTAGAAAGTCCGTGCTACGGTGCTGCCATTGATGTGTTTATTAATAAAGGAATCAACGTTATTCCCGTTGAGCTTGATGAACAAGGCATCCGTTCTGATTTATTAGATGAAGTATGTCAAAAGAATAATCCAGTTTTGTTATACGTGAATCCTGCCTTTCATAACCCTACTGGAACATTAATGAGTGAACAACGTAGAAAAGAACTTATAGAACTAGCAGAATTTTATCATTTTTTTATTATTGAAGATGACTATTTTGGTGAGATCTATTTTAATGATATTGAGCTTTCGGCTCCTATTAAACATTTTGATAAGAACGGTCATGTCATTTATTTAAAAGGATTCAGTAAAACGTTAGCACCAGGGCTTCGTATTGCAGCCTTATTCGCAGAAGGACCTGTATTTGATTGGTTATGTGCTGCAAAAGCATTAATGGATATAGGTAGTCCACTAATAACGCAAAAAGCTATTCTACCTTTTTTGCGGACAGAAAGAATGAAGAATCATTTAGAAAAATTACGAACTGCCTTACAAATTCGTCGTGATACTACAGTAGAAATACTTAGTTCTTTAGCAGATACAATTCATTTTCAAGTACCAAAAGGCGGCTTTAATTTGTGGATCTCCCTTTCAGATTCAATGAATTCATTTGCATTACTAAAAAAAGCAAATGAAGCTGACATTTCTTTTTTACCCGGAACAGCTTGCTTTGTTCATCAATCAAAACACGAGTATATGCGTATCAGTTACTCCACGCTAAATGATCAAGATTTAATTATCGGACTCCAAAAGTTACGTAGAGTAATTTTAGATTTTCAAGGATAGACACCCTATTCTTTAGAAAGATACTGTTGCAGTACCTTCTCCAACACTTCGCGAGTAACTGGCTGTGCTTGAGCGGTTAATTGGTAACCGATACGACCGTTCGGCTCTGCAGTTACTTGCTGTAATGTTTGAATGTCATGAATTCCTTGTTCTCGTAAATACATAAATAATTGCTGTTCTGTCATTTTGGCACGATTTAAGTTTTCCTTTATAATTTTTCCGTCTTTAATAATAACGATCGTGTTACCATCTAGAAATCGTTCCACCTTTCGTGATTTCATCTCTAAATGATGAATGATTAGTAAAACAACAGAAAATATACACGAGGCTAGTATAGTTGGCCCTAACTTCTTACTTAACACTGGCTCTACAATAATCCGACCAATAGATACAACGACAATAATTTCAGCTCTTGTCATTTGACTAAGAGACTTGCTTCCCGCTAATTTCAAAACAATAATACCTGTACCGATTAATATAATACTTTCTAAAACGATGTTCATCTACAGTCCATTCCCTTTATAGCAATCTATACACAGTATTACCTTTTTCAAGTTAGTCTTAACCCTGTGTATTACATGAAAAAGAGCATGTTTAAAACAAACCGTTCCAAACATGCCCTTTTTTGTGTGTGCAAGGAAATTCTCTTATTCCCCTTGTTTATTCAGTTTTGTTTCAATAATTTTCAAGTCGTTATTCTCTCCATTTTCAACCACATGCTTCAAAATGGATAATTTATTGTTCCAAAATTGTTCGTAGAACGAAAGCCATTGCTTTAACTCTTGTAAAGGCTCTGGCTGCAGCTGATAAATTTTTTCTCTTCCTACTTTCTTTCCACTGACTAACTTTGCCTCTGAAAGAATGTGAAGATGTTTTGTAACAGCTGTACGGCTAATCGGAAAATGAGACGTTATTTCTGAAATAGGCAATTCTTTTTCTGCCAGTAATCGAAGTACTTCTCTACGAGTTGGATCAGCAATCGCTTGGAATACATCGTAATTTTCTGCTGATGGAGACACTTAGTCTTCAATAACCTTTTTCAGTTTTTCGTTCACAATGCCCATCCAACCAAATGCCATTTTCTCACGAATAACAGAACTTTTCTCATTCGGTTTCGGAAGAATATAGTCAGGCTCTTTCCAGCCGCCATGAATAAGTGTAAATTCAGTCTTATCACCTAAATCTTTTAAAAGAAATGAAACAATCCAGCCATCCGTATCCCATGCAAAAGAAAGATGATGAGGAGCATCGATCTCTAATACTTTACATGGAGACGGACCAAATGGAGATTGAATATGAAATTCATGTCCTACTTCTAGTTGAAAATCATTTGGCATAAACCATAATGCAATACCTTCTGCAGTTGATACTGTATCCCATACTTTTTGAATAGGCGCTTCTAGCACGATCGTTTGCTTAATATCTTGTAATGCGTTCATATTACTTTTCCTTCTTTCCTGATTTTAAAATGCAACCTTTTGGTTTCACTTCAACAGAATATAACACCTTTTGGTTTCGTGTCAAGATTGATAACTTTTTCGCAATCTTTAAATATGGAAAGATCACTAAAATAATAAAAAACCCTTAATCCAGTGATCTCTTAATACAAAGGCCTTCTTCTCATCCATTGCGTCGCAACCCATTTTTCTCCTTTGATAACAGGTGCACCGCCATGTAAAGTGAGTTTGTTTAATAATGCACCTTGATAAAAATATTCGAAATATACCGCCATTCCTTTTTTCGGTGATACAGAAAGGTTGAGTTTTGAAAAGAAAGTCTCTCCGCCTTCTTCTACATGATTTAAGTACATGACAAGGGTACTTATACGATTATTATTTGCTGCCGCACTGTTTTCTGCAAAGAAATCATAATGTGCTTTATATTCTTGGCCAACTGTATACTTTAAAATATGTAAACCTTCTCCATGTTCAAAAGGAACATTCATGATCGAAGCGATTCGTCTTTCGATTCTAGTAACGACCTCACTTTCTTCTAAAAATGTACCACTACTCGTCCGAATATCATTTATTTTACGCGAAACACCGATTTTAGAACGTTTCATTTTATTTTTAGACATTTCAATTAACGTTTCACACTCTTCATCACTTAATACATTTGCTAACACGACAATAAGAGGCTCTTCTAATCTTGAAATAATTTGGATTTCTCTATCTTCCGTTATAATTGTGTTTCCAGTGTGGTTAAAAATCGTTAGTTCCTTATCTTCAACTGTTTGATTTTCCATTTTCCCCATCTCCCTTAAAAAATGATTGGATATTACGAATATACCACACTTTTCTTTCTATTCTTTTTTTTCAGTAAATTAAACAAGGACTGTTCCGTTGTTTTTTATTGTCATAAAAAACTCGATTCCAAAATGAGTCACAGACTCCTCTACCTATCTTCTTCGCTTCTCTCTGAATCTTGAGGTGAGAGTCTTACTGCCCGCGAATAGCGGGAT